>NZ_JBFUGW010000059.1:0-27710 GCF_056402735.1 Rhizobacter sp. P3_C12 | reverse complement strand
GAGCGCGGGCAGCCGGGCCGCGGCCAGCTCGATCGCGAGCGCGTTGCCATCGAGCCGGCGGCAGATGTCGGTGGCGGCATCGATGCTGCGCGCGTCGCCGGCCAGCGGGCTGCCGGCACCGGCCGCGCGTTCGGCCAGCAGCTGCACCGCATCGCAGCGCGCGGCCTCGTCGAGCGACGCCCCCTCGGGCGGCAGGCCGAGCGGCCCGAGCCGCAGCAGCCGGTGCGCCGGATCGCGCAGCGGCACCTGGCTGGTCACCAGCACCGACACGCGCGGCGTCGCCTGCACCAGCGCGCCGGCCAGCCGCGCCACCTCGGGCGMCAGGTGGTCGGCGTTGTCGAGCACCAGCAGCAGCGAGCGCGGCTTCAGGCGCCGCACCAGTGCCGCCAGCGTGTCCTCGCCGGCCACCGGCTTCAGGCCGAGCGTGCCGGCGATCAGCGGGGCGATCTGCGCGCCGTCGGTCAGCGGTGCGAGGTCGATCCACCAGCTGCCGTCGGGGTGGCGGGCGCGGCGCCGGGCGGCGGCGGCCATCGCGAGGTGGGTCTTGCCGACGCCGGGGCCGCCGCACACCGTCACCAGCGGGTGCGCGTCGAGCAGCGCGCCCAGCTCGGCCAGTTCATGGGCGCGGCCGATCAGCGCCGGCGTGCGGGCGGGCAGGTTGCCGGGGGTCTCGTCGGGCTCCGGCAGCGCGCCGGGTGCGAGCGGCTGCGCGACATCGCGCGCGACCTCGAGCGCGAAGCGGTAGCCGCAGCCGGCGATGGTCGAGATCGCCGGCGCGCCCAGCAGCTTGCGCAGCTGCGCCACGTGCACCGCGATGTTGTTCTCCTCCACGACGAGGCCGGCCCACACGAGCTGCATCAGCTCGTCCTTCGACACCAGCTGCCCGGCGCGCTCGACCAGCGCGACCAGCACGCCGAACGCGCGGGCGGTGAGCGTGAGCGGCTGGCCGCGGCGCAGCAGCAGGCGCTGCCCGGGCTGCAGCTCGAAGTCGCCGAAGCGGTACAGGACGGTGGGCGCGGGCATGGCGGTTCGCTCCTCGGGTGGCGGCGCGCCGGCGGGAATTCATGCGGAATTCAGACGCGCTTGATGACCGTGCCGGGCCCCGTGCGGGAGCATGGGACACCTCAAACCCCGCAGGAGTGCGACATGCCCAAGTTCGTGATCGAGAGAGACATCCCCGGCGCCGGCCAGCTTACACCGCAGGACCTGAAGGCCATATCCCAGAAATCATGCGGCGTGCTCAACAGCATGGGCCCCAGCATCCAGTGGGTGCACAGCTACGTGACCGACGACCGCCTCTACTGCGTCTACCAGGCGCCGGACGCCGCCGCGGTGCGCCGCCATGCGGAGCTGGGCGGGTTTCCGGCCAACCGGATCTCGCAGGTGCGCTCGGTGATCGAGCCGGCGACGGCGGAGTGAACGAGAGTGAGCGCGTGAAATGAAAGAGGGCCACCCGTCGCCGGGCGGCCCTCGATCAGTCGGGCCTCAGCTTACTGGAAGCAGCAGGCCAGCATCTCGATGCAGCACTGCAGGCTCGCGCAGCAGTCGCCGGACGCGAAGGCCAGCGCCGAAGCGCCGAGCAGTGCGGCACCGGCCGCCAGTTTGAACAGCGTGGATTTCATGGGTTCTCCGATGTGATGTGAATTCGTGATGTGAATGACGGATTGACAGGATCACGCACGTTCACCAGGGAGGTCGCCAGATGTCGCCGGGCGTGGTGCCGGCGGGCAGCGAAGGGTCCATCGAAGGAGTCGCGGCCTGTTGCACGCGGGCCGGGCGCGACACGGCCGGCGGCAGCGCCGGCACCGCGCAGGCGCTGCAGCCGGCCGTTGCGCAGGCCGCCATCGCCATGCAGGCGTCATGGCAGCACGGCTCGACGCTGCGCGCGACGGCCGTGGCCTGCTGCAGGCACAGCAGGATCACGAACGACAGGGCAACGAAGAACCGCATGGCCGCACTGTAGCCCGGATGCCAATCCGGGATGTGACGGACAAACCCCGGATTGGCATCCGGGCTACGAACCCTCAGGCGGCACCGATCTTGCGTGACGGCGCCGATGGACATCGACTTCCGCGAACTCGGCGCCTACGAGCGCTACAAGCTGATGGCCAGCCTGATCGTGCCGCGGCCGATCGCGCTGGTCACCACGCTCGGCGCCGACGGCGTCGTCAACGCCGCGCCGTTCAGCATGTTCAACATGCTCGGCGAAGACCCGCCGCTGGTGTTCATCAGCGTCAACCGCCTGCACGACGGCCGGCTGAAGGACACCGCGGCCAACATCCTGCGCAGCCGCGAGTTCGTCGTGCACCTGACCGACGAGGCGATGAGCGCGCAGATGCACGCCTGCGGCAGCGCGCTGCCGCCGCACCAGAGCGAGCTCGACCATGCCGGGCTCACGGCGCTGCCGTCGCGCTGCGTCGCGCCGCCGCGCATCGCGCAGGCGCCGGTGGCCTTCGAGTGCGTGCTGCACGAGACGCTGGAGACCGACAGCCGCTACGTCTTCCTCGGCCGCATCCTGTGGCTCACGGTGCGCGACGGCCTGGTCGACGCCGAGCGCTGGCGCGTGCGCCTGCAGGACTACCGCCCGGTGGGCCGCTTCGGCGCGAGCTTCTACGTGACGACGAACGAGCGCTTCGCGATCGGCGATGCGCGCGCCAACGCGATCGACGAGCTCTGATCTCAGCGCTGGAAGATCGCCTTCGTCTCGCCGTCGATCGGCGCCGAGGTGTGCTGGTGGACGATCTTCCAGCCGTCGCCCTGCCGGACCAGGGCCATCGTGATGCGGTTGGTCATCGAGCGCAAGGTGGCGCCGCCGGCATCGATCGCGGCGAACGAGACGAAGGCGTGCAGCACGGCGAGGTCCTGCGCCACCCGGGTTCGCACTTCGCTGAAGGCCACGAGGACGCGCTCGTCGCGCAGCGAGCCGAACCAGCCCTGCACCATCTCGCGCCACGGTTGCTGCCCGTCATGGGACCAGCGGTGCCACATGTCGAACACGCGCACGTCGGCAGCGTAGAGCGCCACGAAGGCCTCGACGTCCTTGGCGAGGACGGACTGCGTGTAGCCGTGCAGAAGCTGCCGGATCGCGGCGGGGGTGTCGGTGTCGGTGGCTGAAAGGGTCATCGATTTCTCCTGGCATGAAGAGGTGGGTCTGCAGACGACGATCGACGCGGTGCGAAATCGACAACGGGCTCATCCCGGCGGCGACGCCTTCAGCACCTCGACGACGAACTCGATGAAGGCGCGCACCTTGGCCGCGGGCCATTGGCGCGACGGGTAGAGCGCATACAGCGGGAAGCGCTCATCGGGCCAGTCGGGGAACAGGTCGACGAGTTGGCCGCGGTCGAGCTGCGCCTGGATGCCGATCGCCTTGATCTGCGCGATGCCGGTGCCGGCCAGGCAGGTCGCGAGCAGCGTGCCGGGGTCGGTCAGCATCAGGCGGCCGGCGGTCGGCACCTTCAGGTGCTTGCGGCCGCGCAGGAATTCCCACGCAAACGGCTGGCCGGTGGCCATGTCGCGCACCTGGATGCAGGCGTGCTGCGCCAGRTCGCCGGGCGTGGCCGGGCGGCCGTGCTGCTTCAGGTAGGCCGGTGACGCGACCGTGACGATGCGGCTCTCGAGCAGCTTGCGCGCCACCAGCGACGAGCTCGGCGGCTCGCCGAAGCGCACCGCGATGTCGAAGCCCTCGCCGACCAGGTCGCCGAGCTGCTCGCGGGCGATCAGCTCCAGCGTGAGGTCGGGGTGCAGCGCGAGGAAGCGCGGCAGGTGCGGCGCCAGCAGCAGGCGCGAGGTGAACGCATCGGTGTTGACGCGCAGCCGGCCCTGCACGGTGCCCGACGAGCTGGTGGCGTGCGTCACCGCGTCTTCGATGCCGAGCACCAGCGGGTTGATGTCGGCATAGAGCCGGCGGCCTTCGTCGGTGAGGTTCAGCGAGCGGGTCGTGCGCTCGAGCAGGCGCACGCCGATGCGCGCCTCCAGCCGCGCGACGGCCCGGCTGACGCCGGACGGCGTCATGCCCAGGGCCTCGGCGGCGCGCACGAAGCTGCCGCCTTCGATCACCGCGGCCAGCACGCCGACGTTGGAGAGCAGGCGGCCATCGAGTGCCATCGTTCGCTCAATTCATGATTCAGTGTCAGCAATGATATGCCTGAGGCTGCCTTTACTCAAAGGGTGCCGCTTCCTACGATTCGCCTCCTGATTGACGCAAGTCGAAACAACGAAAGGAAGTCTTCATGCATGCCATCACCGGAATCACGGGCCAGGTCGGCGGCGCGGCCGCACGCGAGCTGCTGGCGCGGGGCGAGCGGGTGCGCGCCGTCGTGCGCGATGCCGAGAAGGGGCGCGCCTGGGCGGCGCTCGGCTGCGAGGTCGCGATCGCCACGCTGGACGATGCCGCGGCGCTGGCGCGGGCCTTCGACGGCGCCACGAGCGTGTTCGTGGTGCCGCCGCCGGTGTTCGACCCGGCGCCGGGCTTTCCCGAGGCGCGGGCCACCGCCGCGGCCCTCGACCAGGCGCTGCGCGCCGCGCGGCCGGCGCGGGTGGTGTGCCTGTCGACGATCGGTGCGCAGGCGGCGCAACCGAACCTGCTGAGCCAGCACACGCTGATGGAGGAGGTGTGGTCGGCGCTGCCGCTGGACGTGACGATCCTGCGCCCGGCGTGGTTCATCGAGAACCTGCGCTGGGACATCGACGCGGCGCGCTCGCAGGGCGTGATCCCGGCGTTCCTGCAGCCGCTGGAGCGGCCGGTGCCGATGGTGGCCGCAGCCGACGTGGGGCGTGTCGCGGCGCGCCTGCTGACGGAGAAGGGTGCCGGGCAGCGCATCGTCGAGCTCGAGGGCCCGGCGCCGGTCAGCCCGGACGACATCGCTGCTGCGTTGGCGCAGGCGCTCGGCCGGCCGGTGCGCGCCGAGGCGGTGCCGCGCGACAGCTGGGAAGCGCTGTTTCGCAGCCAGGGCATGCGCCACCCGCAGCCGCGCATGCGGATGATCGACGGCTTCAACGAAGGCTGGATCCGGTTCGCGGGCGGCGAGGCGGTGCCGATGCAGGGCACGACCGGCCTCGCGAGCGTTGTCGAGCAACTCGTGGGGTGATCGCCACGCGCGGGCGGGCGGGTCGCAGAATCGGCGCATGAGTGTCGATGACTGCACCCGCCGCGAGTGGCTGGCCGGCCTGGCGGCCGGTGCGATGGTGAGCGCCGCGCCGGCCCGTGCTGCCGCGGCGCTCGAACGCCGCATCCCGTCGAGCGGCGAGGCGCTGCCGGTCATCGGCCTGGGCAGCTGGATCACGTTCAACGTCGGCAACGACCGCGCCGCGCGCGACGCCTGCGCCGAGGTGGTCCGCGCGTTCTTCGCCGAAGGGGGCAGGCTGATCGATTCGTCGCCGATGTACGGCTCGTCGCAGCCGACCATCGGCCATGCGCTGGCGCAGCTCGGCCGGCCGGCGGCGCTGTTCTCGGCCGAGAAGGTGTGGATCGGCGACGTGCAGCGCGGCGCGGCGCAGATGGAGGCCTCGCGCAACTTCTGGGGCGTGCCGCGCTTCGACCTGATGCAGGTGCACAACCTGTTGTCGTGGCAGGAGCACCTGCCGCGGCTCCTCGAGATGAAGAAGGCGGGGCGGCTGCGCTACGTCGGCATCACCACCTCCGAAGGGCGGCGCCATGCCGAGCTGGAGCAGGTGATGCGCACGCAGCCGATCGACTTCGTGCAGCTCACGCACAACCTGGTCGACCGCGAGGCGGAGCAGCGCCTGCTGCCGCTCGCGCAGGAGCGCGGCATCGCGGTGCTGGTGAACCGGCCGTTCCGCGGCGGCGCGTTGATGGATGTGCTGGCGCGCCAGCGGCTGCCGGCCTGGGCCGCGGAGATCGACTGTGCGAACTGGGCGCAGGTGGCGCTCAAGTTCGTCGTCTCGCACCCGGCCGTCACCTGCGCGATCCCGGCGACCAGCCAGGTGGCGCACCTGCGCGAGAACATGGCGGCGGCGCGCGGCCGCATGCCCGATGCGGCACTGCGCGAGCGCATGGCGCGCACGGTGGCTGCGCTGTGAGGGCAGCGCCTTGAGCGAGTGGTGGACCTATCGGCCGTCCAGCTTCCTGATGTTCTCGCCGCGCATCTACTGGCGGCTGTTCGAATCGCTGAACGAGGCCTGGTGGCCGCTGCAGTGGGTGGCGATGGGTGTGGCGGCGGCGTGGCTGGCCTGGCGCGTCCGCGGGGGCCGCGGAGACCGCGACGGGCGCCTGCTGCGAGGCGCGTTCGCCTTCGTCGCGATCTGCTGGGCGTTCACGGCGTGGGCGTTCCTGTTCGAGCGTTTCGTGCCGATCTTCTGGGCGGCGACGTATGCCGTCGCGGCGTTCGGCGTGCAGGCGGCCGGCTTGCTGGTGCTGGCGTTGAAGGGCGGCATCCACCTGTCGAGCCGACGCTGGCGGGTGTGGTCCGGCATCGCGCTCGCAACCTGGGCGGCGCTTGTCCACCCCTGGATCGGGCTCGCGTTCGGGCACCCGTGGCGGCAGGCGGCGTTCTTCGGCCTGGCGCCCGACCCGACCGTGCTGGCAACGCTCGCGCTGCTGCTGCTCGCCGAGCCGTCGACTGCGGCGGCCCGGCGCGGGCTGCGGCTGCTGTGGGTCGTGCCGCTCGCGTGGTGCGTGTTCAGTGCCGCGATGCACGGCACGATGGCGGCGTCGCGGTAGCCAGGCGCTCAGTCGCCCGGCTCGGCGTGCACGCGCAGCACCAGGCTCCAGGTTCGACCGGCCACTGGTGACGCGCCGACGCGCCCCTGCTCGTCGAGATCGAGCGTGATGCGCGACACCGACTGCTGCACATTGCCGCCGATGGCTTCGAGCCGGCGCCCGGCGAAGTCGACGCGCGTGACGAGGTCGCAGTGCATCGGCGTGGGCGACTCGCCGGCGCTGATGCGGGCGATCTCGGTCGGCGCGATGCGTGCGCCTTCGCGCAGCGCGCAGATCAGGTCGCCGGGCAGCGCGATCGCGGGCGTCGGGATCACGTCGTGGGCCGAGCTCAGGTGATCGCGCGCCGCGACGATGTAGTCCGCATGCGATTTGCCGAAGCGGAACTCCGATTCGCTGAAGCCCGCGCGCCGCAGCACGGCGCTGATGAACGCCGCCGACCACGCGGGCGTCCACAGCGGCGGGCCCCATTCGGGCAGCCAGCGCGCCTCGCAGCGGTGGGGCTGCGGGCAGGCGTGGCGCTCGATGCCGCCCGCGCCGGCAGGCCCGAGCGTGGCCCAGTAGCCGTTGACGACCGGGCACAGCGCCGCGCTCATCTCGCGGCCGCAGCCGTCGTCGACCTCGGCGCAGTCGCCCGAGGCCAGCACGGCGCATTGCACGCCGTCGCTTGTCGTGCCGATGAGCGGCGAGCCCCACAGCCGCCACTCGGCCTCGGCGATCTGCACCGTCCGCGCGATGCGTTCCGGCGGCACGGTCGTCGGCGCGATGGGCCCCCGCGTGGCGCAGCCGGCAATGAGCATGGCCAGGAGGACGAGCGTGCCGCGAAGAGGGCGCATTGGAGCATTGTGAGCCGCTACAGTGGCCGCCATGAGCATGATTTCCTTCGATGCCGGTTCGCATCGCTTCCACCTGAGGGCCGTGGCGATCGTCGTTCGTGGCGACGACGTGCTGCTGCACCGCGCGGAAGGCGATGATTTCTGGGCCTTGCCCGGTGGGCGGGTGGAGTCCGGCGAAGAGGCGAGCACGGCGGTGGTGCGCGAACTGCACGAGGAGCTCGGCCTCGTCGTTCAACCGGGGCCGCTCGTGCTGCTGGTCGAGAACTTCTTCGTCTACGGCGGGTTGAAGCACCATGAAGTCGGCCTGTACTTCAAGGTCGAAGCGCAAGCCGGCAGCCGCGTGCTCACGGAGCCGGGCCCGTATCGGGGTGTCGAAGGCGCGCGTGAACTCGTCTTCGACTGGTTTCCACGCTCGGCACTGGGCGACGTGGATGTGCGGCCTTCGTTCCTGGTGCAGACGCTGGCGGCGGACCGCATCGCCTTCACGCACGTCGTGCAGCAGGATCAACACCACAATCTCTGAGCTCAGGCATCCCGCTACAGTCGTCCCACCCACAGGAGATTCCCCGATGCCCATCGAAAACTGGCTCGCCTTCGTCGCCGCCTCCGCGGTGCTGCTGATCATCCCCGGCCCGACCATCCTGACCGTCATCAGCTATTCGATGGCACAAGGGCGGCGCGCCAACGTACCGCTGATCGCGGCCGTCGCGCTGGGTGACTCCACGGCGCTGGTCGTGTCGCTGCTCGGCCTCGGAACACTGCTGGCGGCCTCGGCCTTCTGGTTCACGGTGGTCAAGTTCGCGGGCGGGCTGTACCTGCTGTACCTCGGCATCAAGCTGCTGCGCGCCGGCGTTTCGCCTGCACAGGCCACGGTCGCGCCGGCCACCGGCTCGCGCTGGAAGCTGTTCATCAACACCTATCTCGTGACCGCCCTCAACCCGAAGGGCATCGTGTTCTTCATCGCCTTCCTGCCGCAGTTCCTGCGCCCGGGCGTGAACGCCACGCAGCAGCTGTGGATCCTGGCTGTCACCTTCGTCGCGATGGCCACGATCAACTCGACGCTCTATGCGGTGTTCGCCACCTCGGCCCGCCAGGCGCTCGCGTCGCCGCGGGCGCAGCGTGGCTTCAACCTGGCGGGCGGCTCGCTGCTGTCGGCCGCCGGGGTGTGGGCGCTGCTGGCCAAGCGGCCGGTGTAGTCAGCCGAAACGAGGAAGTCCGACCGGTGTCGCGCCGCGCCCGCGGCGCGCTGGAGCGCGCCCTGCGCTCACGTTGCAAGCCGTTTCTTGCACGCTGTTACCCGCATCCGGTCGCCCGACCGGTCAAATGCGAGCGCTTTCACGATTGGCAGTCCGTGGGCGCAAGGAGCAGTGCGATCTCCTCAACAAACACCGGAAAGACAACCATGTTCCACAAGACAAGACGTTGGGTGGCTTGCATCGCAAGCCTGTTGATTCCGCTGGCCGGCCTGTGCGCCGCGCCGGCACCCGCCACCACGGTCATGAGCGCCGCCGCCGTCACGGCCGCGGCCTGCAGCTCGCAGACCTGGCAGTACGGCGTGTACTACCGCCTCGGCGACGTGGTCCGCTACCCGAACAACGGCAACTACTACAAGCTGGTCAACGTCGGCGGCAACGGCAGCGATGCGACCGACCCGACGATCAGCACCTGGTACTGGCAGCAGACCACCTGTGACAGCGGCGGCAGCACCGGCGGTGGCGGCAGCGGCGGCACGACGGTGACCTGGCAGGCCGGCGTGTTCTATCGCCTCGGTGACGTGGTCAAGTACCCCAACAACGGCAGCTGCTACAAGCTGGTGAACGTCGGCGGCAACGGCAGCGACGGCACCGATCCGACGATCAGCACCTGGTACTGGCAGCCGACGGCCTGCGGCAGCACGGGCGGTGGCGGAGGGGGCGGCGGTGGTGGCGGTGGTGGCGGTGGTGGCGGTGGCAACACCGGCTGCACCTCGGTCGACTGGCAGGCAGGCGTGTACTACCGCCAGGGCGACGTCGTGCGCTACCCGGGCAACGGCAGCTACTACAAGCTGGTCAACGTGGGCGGCAACGGCAGCGACGGCACCGACCCGACGATCAGCACCTGGTACTGGCAACCGACCACCTGCGGCGGCACGGGCGGCGGCGGTGGGGGCGGTGGTGGCAACACCGGCGGCTCGTTCATCGTCAGCGAGGCGCAGTTCAACCAGATGTTCCCGAGCCGCAACGGCCTGTACACCTACGCCGGCCTGGTCAATGCGATGACCGGCTGGCCGGCCTTCGCGAAGACCGGCAGCGACACCATCAAGCGCCAGGAGGCCGCGGCCTTCCTCGCCAACGTGGCGCACGAGTCGGACAACCTGCGCGCCACCCGCGAGTACAACCAGGCGAACTGGCCGCTGTATTGCGACTGGAACAGCGGTTGCGCCCCCGGCCAGCAGTACTACGGCCGCGGTCCGATCCAGCTGAGCTGGAACTACAACTACCGCGCGGCCGGCCAGGCCATCGGCGTGGACCTGTGGAGCAACCCGGACCTGGTGGCGACCGACTCGACGATCGCGTGGAAGACCGCCGTGTGGTACTGGATGACGGGCACCGGCGCGGCTGGCGTCACGCCGCACAACGCGATGGTCAATTCGTGGGGTTTCGGCGTCACGATCAACGCCATCAACGGCTCGCTGGAATGCGGTGGCCGCCGGCCCGATGCGGTGCAGACGCGGATCAACTACTACCGCACGTTCACCGGCATCATCGGTGTCGACCCGGGGGGCAACCTGGGCTGCTGATCTCGCAGCGACACTGAAAAAGGGCGGTCCGCATTCGGACCGCCCTTTTTTTCGTCAAGCCAGCTTGAACGGCAGCTCGCGGATCGGCTTGCCCGTCAGCGAGGCCACCGCGTTCGCGAAGGCCGGCGCCAGCGGCGGCAGGCCCGGTTCACCCATGCCGGTCGGCGCATCGCCGCTCGGCACGGTGTGCACCTCGATCTGCGGCATGTCGGTGATGCGCGGCACCACGAAATCGCCGAAGTTGCTCTGCTCGACCACGCCGTCCTTCAGCGTGATCGCCGCCCCCGGCAGGCACATCGACAAGCCCATCAGCGCGCCGCCCTGCACCTGGGCCTCCAGCGTCTTCGGGTTGATCACCAGGTTGCAGTGCACGCCGGCCGTCGCGCGGTGCAGCGTCGGCGTGCCGTCCTTCACCGACGCCTCGACCACGTAGGCGACCACCGAGTTGAACGACTCGTGCACCGCCACGCCCCAGGCACGGCCCGGCGCGAGCGTCTTCTTGCCGTAGCCCGAACGGTCCACCGCCAGCTGCAGCGCCGCCTTGTGGCGCGGATGGTCGTCGCCCATCAGCTTCATGCGGTAGGCCACCGGATCCTGCTTCGTGGTGCGGGCGATCTCGTCGACCAGCGTCTCCATCGCGAACGCGGTGTGGGTCGAGCCCACGCTGCGCCACCACAGCACCGGCACGTTCTGCTTCGGGTGGTGCACCGTCAGGCGCATCGGCACCGCATACGGCTCCTTCATGCCCTCGACCGCGGTGCCGTCGATGCCGTCCTTCACCATCATCGGCTCGAACGGCGTGCCGCCGAGGATCGACTGGCCGACGATCACGTGGTCCCAGGCCAGCACGTTGCCCTGCGCATCGAAGCCGATCTTCGCGGTGTGCAGGTGCATCGGCCGGTAGTAGCCGCCCTTCACGTCGTCCTCGCGGCTCCACAGCGTGCGGATCGGCGCGTTGATGCCGGCCGCCTGCGCCGCCTTCACCACCGAGCACGCCTCGACCACGTAGTCGCTGCTCGCGATCGCGCGGCGCCCGAAGCCGCCGCCGGCCATCTGCACGTGCACCTGCACGTTCTGCGGCGGCACGCCCAGCACCTTCGAGGCCGCCAGGCCGTCGAAGCCCGGCATCTGCGAGCCCATCCACAGCTCGACCTTGCCGTCGGCCGCCCGCACGGTGCAGTTCAGCGGCTCCATCGGCGCATGCGCGAGGTACGGGAACACGTACTCGGCGGTGATCTTGTGCGGCGCGGCGTCGAACTTCGAGACATCGGCGTCGTACTTGCGCGCGCCCGGTTTGGTGGCCAGCTCGCGGTACTGCACCAGCTGCGCCGCGGTGTCGACCTTCTCGACGCCGCTCGCATCCCACTCGAGCTTGAGCGCATCGCGCCCCTGCTTGGCGGCCCAGTAGCCGTCGGCGACCACGGCCACGCCTTCACCGCCGCGGTCCACTGGAATGCGCAGCACGGCCTTCACGCCCTTGACGGCCTTGGCCGCGCTGTCGTCCACCGATTTCAGCTTGGCTGCGAACACCGGCGGGTGCGCGACCACGGCCGTCAGCATGCCGGGCAGGCGCACGTCGATGCCATAGCCCTGCTTGCCGCTGGACTTGGCCTTCGCGTCGAGCCGGCCGGTCGCCTTGCCGATCAGCTTGAAGTTCTTCGGGTCCTTCAGCGTGACGGTCTCGGGCACCGGCTGCTTCATCGCGGCTTCGGCGAGTTCGCCATAGCCGAGCTTCTTGCCGCCCGGGCCGATCACCACGCCGTTCTGCGTGCGCAGCGTGGCCGCATCGACCTTCCAGCGCGCCGCGGCGGCGCTGACCAGCATCGCGCGGGTGCGCGCGCCGAGCTCGCGGTACTGCGTGTACGAGTGCGCGATCGAGCCGGAGCCGCCGGTGAGGTGGATGCCGAACACCGGGTCGATGTAGGCCGGGTCGTTGCTGCCGTGCGCGCTCTTGACCTTGGACCAGTCGGCATCGAGCTCCTCGGCCAGGATCATCGGCAGCGCGGTCTGCACGCCCTGGCCGAAGTCGAGCCGGTTGATCGTGACGGTGGTGCTGCCGTCCTTGTCGATGTGGACGAAGGCCGAGGGTTGCTGCGTGGGCTTGAGGCCCGCGGCCGGCTTGGCGGCGTCCTGCGCCATCGCGCCGAGCGGGAACGCGCCGAGCGCGAAGCCGCCGACGGCGGTCAGCTTCAGGAAGCTGCGGCGCGGCAGGCCTTCGGTGGCGACGGGATCTTGCGCGTCGAGCATCGCGCGCAGGTGCTTCGGCAGCTCGAGGAGGGTGGGTTCGAAATGCATGGTGGGCTCCTTATGCCAACGCGCGGGCGGCGTCGGTGATGGCAGCGCGGATGCGCGCATAGGTGCCGCAGCGGCAGATGTTGCCGGCCATCGCCGAATCGATCTCGGCTTCGGTGGGCACCTTGCCGTGCGGCACGCTCTTCAGGAAGGCGGTAGCCGACATGATCTGGCCGCTCTGGCAGTAGCCGCACTGCGCCACGTCGTGCTTGACCCAAGCCTCGTGGACGGCCTTGCCGACCTTGTCGGTGCCGGCGGTCACGGCCTCGATCGTCGTGATTTTCTGGCCGGCGGCGGCCGAGATCGGCGTCACGCACGAGCGGATCGCCTGGCCGTTCAGGTGCACGGTGCAGGCACCGCACAGCGCCTGGCCGCAGCCGAACTTGGTGCCGGTCATGCCGAGCGTGTCGCGCAGGGCCCAGAGGATGGGGGTGGAGGGATCGGCATCGACCTGGCGGTTCTGGCCGTTGATGTTGAGCGTGCTCATGGCTGGCTGGCTCCCTGGGTGGTGAGGAGAAGGGAAGAGGGGGGAACTTCTTCGGTGAACGGAAATTCACTTAAACGATAGCCTTCGGGCGAGGGCGCGTCAAGCGGCCGCAGTGTCTGCCCATTCGGATAGCCGAGCGGAAGTGCAGGGTTATCCGACGATGGAACCGCTACCGCTTGATGCCGTCCCAGCACAGCCCGAAGGCCGTCGCGCGGGTGGCGTCGCTGTCCGGCAGCGTGCCGGCGCGCAGCAGATTGGCCGTCTCGCGCACCGAGCCGGCGAAGCTGCCGATCAGCATCGGCGTCGGCACGTCCTTCACGATCTGCTGCGATTTCGCGGCCTCGAACACGGCCATCCAGCCCTGGCTCAGGCGTGCCGACAGGCTGCGGCTCGCGTCGCTGAACCACGGCGAGTTGTAGTACTGCTCGATGAACACCATCTGCGCATAGTGCGTCAGCCGGCGATCGAGCCAGTTGTGCCACAGGTGCTCGAAGCGGCTGCGCAGCGGCGCGCCCGGGTCGTCGCCCTGCAGCAGGCTGGCGGTGGTCTCGGTCTTGGCCTGCTCGTAGAGCGCGACCATCAGCTCTTCCTTCGACGCGAAGTAGACGTACAGCGTGCCGGTGGCGATGCCGGCCTCGCGCGCGATCGCCGCCATCGTCAGGCCGCTCAGGCCGGTCTGCTCGACCAGCGTGAACGTCGCCTGCGCGATGGCCCGCAGCTTGTCGTCATCCTTGAGCTTCACGTGGGCATCATAGCCGAGCGAATATTCATTCAATCACGCCGGTAGCGCATCAGCGGCACCGATTCGGGCTCGTCCAGCGTCGCGTCGAAGATGCCTTCGAGCTGGTAGCCGAAGAACTCGGACAGGGCCGCCTCCGCCAGTTCGAGCGGATGGAACGGAAAGGGGTACGGCGGCTCGTCCTCATCGACGTCCACCGGGTGCTCTCCGTTCCAGAACGGCAGCTCGAAGGCCATCTTCGGTCCGATGTTCTCGAGGATGCCGTCGTCCGGCGTCAGGCTGAGCGAGCGTTCGAGCGTGCCGCCGCGCCAGACGGCGAACGCGAACCAGTCGACGACGCTGTGCATCGCATGCAGCACCACGGTGCGCGACCCGGCCGCCTGCAGGAACCGCTGCGGCAGCTGGCTCGGGTGATCGATCGCGAACTCGTGCGCCGCGATGATCGTGACGCCCGGAAAGCAGCCGATGAGCAGCTGCTCGTCAGGCGGGTTGGTGGACGCGAGATCGGCGTCGCTCAACGCTTCCAGCGGCTCCTGCGGAAACAGCGCCTGTGCCAGCAGATCCGTGGCGGTGCGGTCCAGCACCGGCCGGGCGGCCAGCACCGCGCGTGCGTCGGCCTCCAGGAAGGCCAGCATCCATGTCTTTGCGCCCATGCGCTGCCTTCGCCTCTCAGCGGAACGCCACGCCGCCCAGCGTCGAGCCCGCCGACGTGATCGTGGTGGCGTTCGCGCTGTCGCCGCTGATCGTGCTGGCGTTCTCGAACACGTACGCGGTCGCGAGCACGCTCGCGTACAGGCGGTTGTTCGCCGGGTCGACCGTCACGTACTGGATGCCGGGCACCGGCAGCGTCGCGACGATCGTGGCATTGGCGGTGCTCGCCTGCGTGATGACGCGCAGCGTGTTGTCGGTCGAGTTGGCGAGGTAGAGCACGTCGCGCTGCGAATCGATCGCGATCGAGGTGCCGCCGACCGGCAGTGCCGGCAGCGTGGCGATCTGCTGGCCGGTCGCGAGGGCGAGCCGGGACTGGCCGGCGTAGATGATGCCGCGCGTGAAGTCGAAGGTCGGCTGCAGGAGGCCGTTGAACGCCTGGTTTCGATCCGGCGTCGGCGTGCCGGTCAAGGTGGCGGCGTTCTTGTAGGCCAGCAGCGTGTTGTCGGCCTGGCGGTTCGTCGAGATGTACAGCGTGCCGGTGGCGCGGTCGAGCGTCAGCCAGTTCGCGCGCAGCACGTCGGCCGGCAGCTTGAACGAGCGCACGAGCGCGGCACCGGCCGAGCCGCGGCTCGCCGAGCCGTAGACCGACACGCTGACCTGCCCGGCGGCGACCGTCGCGCCGTACAG
This sequence comes from Rhizobacter sp. P3_C12, assembly GCF_056402735.1. Classification (NCBI taxonomy): domain Bacteria; kingdom Pseudomonadati; phylum Pseudomonadota; class Betaproteobacteria; order Burkholderiales; family Sphaerotilaceae; genus Rhizobacter; species Rhizobacter sp. P3_C12. The sequence goes on along the minus strand of NZ_JBFUGW010000059.1, from coordinate 12,560 downwards.
CTCGTCGCGCACCGGGTCGTACTGCAGGTTGTCGCCCGAGAAGGAGGCGAACGCGAAGGTGTCGATCCTGGCGTTGCCGACGGCCGGCGACAGCGTCGACAGCGCGCCGACGACGGCCCGCGCCTTGTCGGGCACGAACAGCACCTTGGCAGCGTTGTCGTCCGACGAGCCGTCGGAATCTCCGCCGCCGCAGGCGGTCAGGCTGGTCAGCAGCACGGCCAGCGCGCTGGCAAGGAAAGGGCGTCGTGTCATGGGGGAGGTTGAAAAAGGGGTCAGGGAAACAGGACCTTCCGGGGCCCTGTCGGCTCAGGCGTGCGTCGACTCGGTCGGCTTCACGCTGTACATCGATGCATCGCTGCGGTGCAGCGCGGACTCGATCGTATCGCCCTCGTGCGCCTCGCCGAGCCCGAGGCTCACCGACAGCCGCAGGCCCGGTGCGATCGACTCCCAGTCGAAGCCCGACACCGCGGCGCGGATGCGCTCGCACACCGGCCGCGCCTCGTCCTCGGTGGTGTCCGGGAACAGGATCACGAACTCGTCGCCGGCCCAGCGCGCCGGCAGGTCGCCGTCGCGCACCTGCGAGGCCATCAGCGCGGCCACCGTCTTCAGCACCCGGTCGCCGACGCTGTGCGTGAAGCGGTCGTTGACCGACTTGAACTTGTCGACGTCGACCATCGCGACCGTCAACGGGCGCTGCTCCGCCTGCAGCGCGTGCAGCCGCTGCGCCAGCTGCTGCTCGAGGTGCCGCCGGTTCGCGAGGCCGGTCAGCGCGTCTTCGAGCGACCAGCGTTCGAACTGCTTCGACACCACCAGCGCCTGCTGCAGGTGGCGTTCGCTCTGGCGTGCGCCGAGCTGCCAGGCCACCATCGATTCGCGGCTGCTCATGCCCTCGGTCACCACGCGCTGCTCGCGGCGGCGCAGCGCCCGGTGCTCGCGCTGCGCCAGCGCATGCTTGCCCTGCAACTCGAAGACCTGCGCCAGCACCAGATGCGCGCGGCAGGCGAGCTGCTCGTGCTCGACGGCCAGCGCCATCTCGCGCATCTCGATCAGCTCGCGCTCGGCCGTCTCCCAGTCGCGCTGTGCCAGCGCCAGCTCGGCGGCGCACCAGCGCACGAACGAGTCCAGCCAGGTCATCGTGCCGGTCAGCGAGCGCGCCGCGGCGTCGATCGCCGGCCGGGCCGCGGCGACATCGCCCTGCCAGGCGGCCAGCAGGCCCGAGGACGCGAGCGAGATCGTCTTCGCCATCGCCTGCAGCCCCGGCAGCACCGCCAGGCCGTTGCCGGCGCGTTCGAGCTCGTGGCATTCGCGCATCAGGCCTTCCATGCGCACGAGGCTGCCGATGCGCCCGGTCTGGTAGCGCACGTCGAGCAGGCGCGAGGCCTCGATCCACACCTGGTTCAGGCGCGGCTGGTAGATGCTGACCGGCGGCATGCAGCGTTGCGCGGCGTGGATCGCGAGTTCGAGCGAGGCATCGCCGCGGTCGTGGTCGCCGCTCCACGAGCAGGCGAGGCCCAGGCAGTTGTGCGCGAGCACGGTCTGGGCCTGCGGCGGCAGCTTGTCGCACAGCCGAACGCACAACAGCGCGGCCTCGACCGACTCGGCGTTGCGGCCGAGCAGCATGCAGGCATGGGCGAGGGTGGTGAGCGCATTGGCCTCGCCCTGCGCGTCGCCGAGCCGCTCGAAGAGCTGCGCGGCGCGCCGGCTGGTCTCGGCGGCACGCCGCAGGCGGGAGCTGACGCGGTCGCAATGGGCCAGGCACGACAGCGCGCGGGCTTCGACGTGCAGGTCGGTGTCCTGCGCGTTCTTCAGCACGCCCTGCACGATGTGGCGCGCCGCCTGCACGTGGCCGTCGTCCAGCGCGGCATAGGCCGCAGCCAGGGCTTCGTCGGGAGACGGCAGGAGTCGGGTGGACGCGTCGGCAGCCATGTGCTTGATGGAGGGGGTCGTGCCCCGTGCGGTGCCCAGTGAGTGCGGGGTCGATGCTAGCGGAAACGGCGCCGCATTCAATGTGCGAACTTCCTCGAAAGCTCGTCTTGCAACGGTCCCGGGCATCGCCTACCCTGCCGCGTCCTCACAGGGAGCCATTGGATGTCTCTTCAACGCAACCGCAAGCTCGTGCGCGACCAGGCGCTGTTCCGGCACTGGGAGGGGCTCTCCGCCAATGCCTTCGACACGATCCCGCTGCAGCAGCTGAAGGATGCGCAGGCCGCGCTGCAGGGCCACATCGTGCTGCCGGACAACCCCGACTACAACGCCGACCGCCAGCTCTTCAACCCGGTGTTCAACGCGTACCCGGTGGCGATCGTCTACTGCGCCGTCGAGAGCGACGTGGCGATCGCGCTGAAGCTCGCGCAGGACGTGATCCTGCCGTTCACCGTGCGCTCCGGCGGCCACTGCACCGCCGGCTTCTCGGCCGGCTACGGCGTGCTGATCGACGTGAGCGAGCTGAACGAGGTCACGATCGACGCCGCGGCGCAGGTCGCCACCGTCGGCACCGGCTGCCCGTTCAGCAAGCTCGACCTGGCGCTCGACCAGACCGGCCTGCACGTGCCGGGCGGCGAATGCCAGGACGTCTGCATCGGCGGCTACCTGCAGGGCGGCGGCTACGGCTTCACGTCGGTCACCTTCGGGATGAACTGCGACAACGTGATCGACATGCGGGTGATGCTGGCCAACGGGCGCGTCGTCACCGCGAGCCCGGTCGCCAACACCGACCTGTGGTGGGCGATGCGCGGCGGCACCGGCGGCAACTTCGGCGTGCTGCTCTCGGTGCGCTACCAGCTGCGTCCGCTCGGCGACGTGTTCGGCTGGGCGCTGATCTGGCCGCTGCAGACGCCGGCCGATTTCCAGAACGCCACCGGCGCGCTGATGGCCTTGCAGTCGGGCTACATGCTCGCGGCGCTGCCGCAGGCGCTGAACATCCAGGTGTCGCTGTGCTGGCAGCCCGGCACGCAGGGCGGGCTGCCGCTCGAGCCGCAGCAGCCCTACCTGATGGTGCGCGGGCTGTATGTCGGATCGCAGGCCGACGGCCAGGCCGCGATCCAGCCGCTGTGCGACCTGCCGGGCGCCATCACGCAATGGACCGCGATGGACAGCTACTACAACCTCAACAAGGCCTTGCTCGACCAGCCCTACGGCATGCCCTGCCTGGCGCCGGACAGCCCGATGCCGTTCGAGGACAAGGCCTCGCGCTACGTCACGCGCCCGCTCACGCCCGCGGAATGGCTCGGGCTGCTGCAGTACTTCGTCACCGCACCGAACGAGCTGACCTACTTCTACATGGAGTTCTACGGCGGCGCGATCAACGAGGTGCCGCCGCAGGCGAATGCCTTCGTGCACCGCAGCTCGGCCTTCAACGCGGTGCTCGACGTGTTCTGGTTCGACGACGCGCACAAGCAGGCGTCGCAGGATTTCCTGGTCGGCTGGATGAACCTGATGGCGCCGATGTGGAACGGCGAGATCTACCAGAACTACCCGCGGCCGGACCAGCCCGCCTACGGCCCGGCCTACTGGGCCGATGCGCAGGCCGGGCTGTACGCGGTGAAGCTGAAGTACGACCCGACGCACGCCTTCCGCTTTGCGCAGGAGGTGGGGCCGCTGATGTCGCCGGGCGGCGGCATCGGGCCGGTGATCGAGCTGCCGGCCTGGCTGCAGCAGTGGTTGCAGCAGCCGATCGTGTACGACGCGCGCTGGACGGCGTCGCAGCTGCAGCCGTACCAGTGAGCCGCCGTTCGCGCTGAGCCTGTCGAAGCGCCAGCTCGCATGCCACCAGGCTTCGACAGGCTCAGCCCGAACGGAGTTTGGGGTAGCTGGTCTGCTGAGTCTCGACAATAATCGCCGGCTGTTTGCAGACCGGGGGATGCGACATCGACGCGAATCTGTTGAACGAGCTGCGGATCGACCACCGCGAACGCGAGGACGAAGGTGGCGGCGTGCCGCGCTGGGTCTGGGCGGTGCTGGCCACGGTGATCGTGCTGGCGCTGGTCGGCGGGGCCGCCTGGTGGTTCCTCGGCGGCCGGCCGATCGCGGTGAAGACCGCGGCCGCCACTGCCCCGCGTGCCGGTGGCGGGGCCGGCGCCATCCTGCAGGCCACCGGCTACATCACCGCGCGCCGCCAGGCCACCGTCTCCACCCAACTGACAGGCACGCTGACCGAGGTGCTGATCGAGGAGGGCGACCGCGTCGAGAAGGGCCAGGTGCTCGCGCGCCTCGAAGACGGTGCGGTGCGCGCGACGCTGAACGTTGCACGCGCCAACCTGGCGTCCACCCACGCCCAGGTGGCGCAGGCCCGGGCGCAGYTGGCCCAGGCGGCGGCCGATGCGCGGCGCCAGGACGAACTCTCGGCCAGCGGCATGACGACGAAGCAGGGCGCCGAGCAGGCCCGCACCGCGCTGGCCAGCGCCACCGCGATGCTCGAGGCGCGCCAGCGCGAATCCGACGCGGCGCGCGCCCAGGTAGCGCAGGCCCAGGTCAACTTCGACTACACGACGGTGCGGGCGCCGTTCGCCGGCATCATCACCGTGAAGGCCGCGCAGGTCGGCGAGATCGTCTCGCCGCTGTCGGCCGGCGGCGGCTTCACGCGCACCGGCGTCGGCACCATCGTCGACATGAATTCGCTCGAGGTCGATGTCGACGTCAGCGAGGCCTACATCGGCCAGGTGAAACCGGGCATGCCGGTCGAGGCGGTGCTCGATGCCTACCCCGACTGGCGCGTGCCGGCCCACGTGATCGCGATCGTGCCGTCGGCCGATCGCGGCAAGGCGACAGTCAAGGTGCGTGTCGGCTTCGAACAGAAAGACGCCCGCATGGTGCCCGACATGGGCGTGCGCGTGTCCTTCCTCAGCGCGAAGCCGGCCGCAGCCGCCGATGGCGCGCCGCCGCCCGTGCCCAAGGGCGTGCTGGTGCCGCCGCAGGCGCTGGTGCAGCGCGACGGCGGCACGGTGGTGTTCGTCGTCGCCGACGGCCGCGCGCAGCAGCGCAGCGTGAAGCCGGCGGCGGGCGACATCGGCGGCCAGAAGCTGCTGCCCGACGCTGTCAAGGCCGGCGAGCGCGTCGTCGTGTCGCCGCCGGATGCGCTGAAGGACGGTGCGGCCGTGCGGGCCGACGACACCGAGTGACCTGCATTTCAACAAGACGGAACCCACAGGAGAACCCATGGCCCAGCTGATCGAGATCCGCGACCTGTCGAAGGTGTACGAGCGTGGCCGCCAGAAGGTCGAGGTGCTGCACCACATCCACCTCGATGTCGACCAGGGCGACTTCGTCGCGCTGATGGGCCCGTCGGGCTCGGGCAAGACGACGCTGCTGAACCTGATCGGCGGGCTCGATGCGCCGACCGGCGGCAGCATCAGCGTCGGCGGCCAGCGCATCGACCAGCTGAAATCGGCGGCGCTCGCGAAATGGCGGGCCTCGCGGGTCGGCTTCGTGTTCCAGTTCTACAACCTGATGCCGATGCTGTCGGCGCAGCGCAACGTCGAGCTGCCGCTGCTGCTGACCAAGCTGTCGGCCGCCGAGCGCAAGAAGCGCGCGGCGATCGCGCTGCAGCTGGTGGGCCTGGCCGACCGCGCGTCGCACAAGCCGACCGAGCTGTCCGGTGGCCAGCAGCAGCGGGTGTCGATCGCGCGCGCGATCGTCTCCGACCCGATGCTGCTGGTGTGCGACGAACCCACCGGCGACCTCGACCGCCAGTCGGCCGAGGACGTGCTGGGCCTGCTGCGCGTGCTGAACCGCGACCACGGCAAGACCATCGTGATGGTGACCCACGACCCGAAGGCCGCCGAGTACGCGCACCGCACGCACCACCTGGACAAGGGCAGCCTGGTCGGGCAGCCCGAGCTGGCCGTATGAAGTACCTCCACCTCGTCTGGGCCTCGCTGTTCCGGCGCAAGACGCGCACGGTGCTGACGCTGGTCTCGATCATCGCGGCCTTCCTGCTGTTCGGGCTGCTCGATGCCGTGCGCACCTCGTTCTCGCAGGCCGGGCAGAGCGCCAACGGCGCGGCGCGGCTGCAGACTGGCTCGAAGCTGTCGTTCATCCAGACGCTGCCGCTGTCGCTCACGCAGCAGATCGAGCGCGTCGACGGCGTGAAGGCGGTGGCCTACGCCAACTGGTTCGGCGGCGCCTATCAAGACCCGCACAACCAGGTGTTCAGCTTCGCGGTGGCGCCCAACTACCTCGACCTGTTCCCCGAAGTCGCGGTGACCGAAGCCGAACGCAAGGCTTTCAACAGCACGCGCACCGGTGCGTTGGTCGGCGAGAAGCTCGCGCAGCGCTTCGGCTGGAAGGTCGGCGACCGGGTGCCGCTGCAGTCGAACATCTTCCCCGACCGCTCGGGCAGCAAGAACTGGCAGTTCGACATCGTCGGCATCCTGCATGCCACCGACAAGAAGACCGGCGGCTTCTTCGACCAGATGTTCCTGCTGAACTGGAAGTACTTCGACGAGACCACGCCTTACAACCAGGGCGCGGCCGGCTGGTACGTGACGCGCGTGACCGACGTGAACCAGGCCGACCGCGTCGCGAAGGCGATCGACGCGCTGTCGGCCAACTCCGACCACGAGACGCGCACGCAGACCGAGCAGGCGGCCACCGCGTCGTGGATGAAGCAGCTGGCCGACATCGGGCTGATCGTCAGCTCGATCATGGGCGCGGTGTTCTTCACGCTGCTGCTGCTGTCGGGCAACACGATGATGCAGGCGGTGCGCGAGCGCACCAGCGAGATCGCGGTGCTGAAGACGATCGGCTTCTCCGGCCGCAGCGTGCTCGCGATGGTGCTCGCCGAATCGGTGCTGCTGCTGGTGCTGGGCGGGCTGATCGGGCTGGGCATCGCGACGCTGGTCATCCCGGCGGTCAGCGCCGGCAGCGGCGGCATGCTGAACCTGCCGTCGGTCGGCGCGAGCAGCTGGGTGCTCGGCCTCGCGCTGATGGCCGGCATCGGCATCGTCGTCGGCGCGCTGCCGGCCTGGAACGCGATGCGCCTGAACATCGTCGATGCCCTCGCGGGCCGCTGAACGGGAGATGCGCGTGAACTGGTTGATCAATGTGGGCTTGGTGGTTCTTCTGGCGGCGGTGCTGGCGGCGTGGGTGATGCTGCCGTGGCCGGGCGCGCTGGCGCTGGCGGTGCTGCTGGCCGGCTGGCTGCTGCTGACGCGGCGCGGCCGGCAGACGCTGTCGGTGGCCAATGTCGGCATCAGCACGCTGACGCAGCGGCTGGGCGCCTCGGGCGTGATCGTGGTCGGCATCGCCGGCGTGGTCGGCGTGCTGGTCTCGCTGCTGTCGATGGCCGAGGGCTATGCCGAGACGCTGCGCCGCACCGGCGGCACCGACAGCGTGATCGTGATGCGCGGCGGCTCGGCCTCGGAGGTGTCGTCGGTGCTGACGCGCGACAGCATCGCGCTGATCCAGCAGGCCGACGGCATCGCGCGCAACGACAAGGGCGAGCCGCTGGCCTCCGAAGAGCTGGTCGTGGCGGCCAACCTGCCGGTGAAGGGCGGCGCGCCCGATGAAACGGGCAGCGTGCAGCTGCGCGGCGTCGGCGAGCGGGCCTGGGCGGTGCGGCCGCAGGCGAAKATCGTCGCCGGCAAGGCCTTCGGGCCAGGTTTGCGCGAGCTGGTGGTGGGGCAGGGCGCGGCGCGCCAGTTCGCCGGGCTGGTGCCGGGCAGCACGGTGCGGCTGGGCGCGCAGACCTGGACGGTGGCCGGCGTGTTCGCGACCGGCGATGCGCTCGAATCCGAGATCTGGGCCGACGGCAACGTGGTCGCCGACACCTACCGCCGCGCCGCCAGCCGCACCTCGGTGACGGCGCGGCTGGCCGATCCGCAGGCCTTCAAGACGCTGAAGGCGGCGCTCGAATCGAACCCGCAGCTGCAGGTCGACGTGACGACGACGCTCGACTACTTCAGCAAGCAGTCCGAAGGCGTGACCAAGGTGCTGCGCATCATCGGCATCACGGTGGGCACGATCATGGCGATCGGTGCGATGTTCGGCGCGCTGAACACGATGTTCGCCGCGGTGGCGGCACGGGCGCGCGAGATCGCGACACTGCGCGCGATCGGCTTCTCCGGCGTGCCGGTGGTGGTGGCGGTGATGCTGGAGACGATGCTGCTCGCGCTGATGGGCGGCGTGCTCGGCGGGCTGCTGGCGTGGCTGATCTTCGACGGCTATGGGGCGTCGACGATGGCCGCCGGCTCGGTCGGCAAGCTGAGCTTTGCGCTGCGGGTGTCGCCGGAGCTGCTGTGGACGGGGCTCAAGTGGGCGCTGGCCATCGGCTTCATCGGCGGGCTGTTCCCGGCGGTGCGCGCGGCGCGGCTGCCGGTGACGACGGCGTTGCGCGAGCTGTGAGCCGGGTGCGGCATCGCGTTCTCGCATGAACATCGACTGGAACAGCTTCACCCCGTGGGCCTCGCTGGCCGGCGGCCTGGGCATCGGGCTGGCGACCGCCCTTTACCTGCTCGGCAACGGCCGCATCGCCGGCATTGCCGGCATCGTCGGGGCGCCGTGGCGGGCGCTGCTGGCGCGTGCGCCGCTGAAGGCGCATCGCGGCTCGCTCGCCTTCATCGGCGGCCTGCTGCTCGCGCCCTGGGCCTGGCGGCTGTGGGCGCCGTGGCCCGCTGTCTCGGTCGATGTCGGGCCCGGCGCGTTGATCGCGGCCGGCCTGCTGGTGGGCATCGGCGTGCGCCTGGGCAACGGCTGCACCAGCGGGCATGGCGTGTGCGGGTTGAGTCGCCTGTCGCTGCGCTCGCTGGTCAACGTGCTGGCCTTCATGGGTGCCGGCTTCGCCACCGTGTTCGTGCTGCGGCACCTCTTCTGAAGGCGGCGCCGATGGGATCCTTCATCGCGCTGCTGAGTGGCCTGGTCTTCGGCCTCGGGCTGATCGCCGGCGGCATGACCGATCCGGCCAAGGTCAAGGGCTTTCTCGACCTGGCCGGTGCGTGGAACCCGAGCCTCGCGCTGGTGATGGCCGGCGCGATCGCGGTCGGGCTGCCGGCCTTCGCGATCGCACGGCGCCGCCGCACGGCCTGGTCCGGCGCGGCGATGGACATCCCGGTCAGCACCCGCATCGACGCACGGCTGATCGGCGGCGGCGTGCTGTTCGGCATCGGCTGGGGCCTCGGCGGCTTCTGCCCGGGGCCGGCGCTGGTGGCGCTGGCGCGTGGGTGGTGGCCGGCGGCGGTCTTCGTCGCGGCGATGCTGGCCGGCATGGCGATCCACGACCGCTGGCTTGCCTCCCGCTGAGAGGACGCGCCATGCTGGTCTTTCGCCAACTCTTCGACGCGCCGTCGTCCACCTACACCTACCTGCTCGGCGATGCGGTGGCGGGCGAGGCGGTGCTGATCGACCCGGTCTACGAGCATGTGCGCCGCGACGCCGCCCTGCTGCGCGAACTGGGCCTGCGGCTGGTCGCGACGCTCGACACCCATGTGCATGCCGACCACGTCACCGGCGCGTGGCTGCTGAAACAGCGTCTGGGCAGCCGCATCCTGCTGTCGCAGGCAGCCGGCGTGCGCGAGGCCGACCGGTTGCTGGCGCATGGCGACCGCGTGGCCTTCGGCATGCGCCACCTGCAGGTGCGCGCCACGCCCGGCCACACCGACGGCTGCCTCACCTATGTGCTGGACGACGAACGCATGGCCTTCACCGGCGATGCGCTGCTGATCCGCGGCTGCGGCCGCACTGATTTCCAGCAGGGGAGCGCGGGGCAGCTGTACCGCTCGGTGCAGCAGCAGATCCTGTCGCTGCCGCCGGAGTGCCTGCTGTACCCGGCACATGACTACCGCGGCCTCACCGTGACCAGCGTCGCCGAGGAGCGCCGCTACAACCCGCGCCTGGGCGGCGACGCGAGCCTGGCGGACTTCGAGGGCTACATGACGAACCTGGGCCTGCCGCACCCGAAGCTGATGCAGATCGCGGTGCCGGCCAACCTGCGCTGCGGGCGGCCCGAGAGCGAGGCCGCGCTGCCGCAGGAGCCGACCTGGGCGCCGCTCAGCTTCAGCTTCGGCGGTGTGTGGGAGATCCAGCCGACGGCGCTGGCCGAGCGCCTGGCGGCCGGAGACGTGCAGGTGATCGACGTGCGCGAGCCGGCGGAGTTCGGCGATGGCTTCGGCCACATCCGCGGTGCGCGGCTCATGCCCTTGCCCGAGCTGGTGGCGCGCAGCGGCGAGATCGCGCGCGATCGCCCGGTGGTGGCGGTGTGCCGCTCGGGCACGCGCTCGGCGCAGGCGCTGGTGTTGCTGCAGAAAGCGGGTTTCAATGAGCTGGCCAACCTGGCGGGTGGCATGCTGCGCTGGCACGCCGAAGCCCTGCCGGTGGAGGGTGCAGCGCATTGATCGTTGGCAGCGCAAGGAGAAGCCCATGGACCGACCTGGTTCCGACACGGTGTTCGCCGGCTCGATTCCCGATCTCTACGACACCCAGCTGGTGCCCTTGATCTTCGCGCCGTATGCGGCCGACCTGGCGCACCGCGCGGCGCAGATCGGGCCGGCCAGCGTGCTGGAGACGGCGGCAGGCACCGGCGTCGTCACGCGGGCGCTGGCGGCGGCCCTGCCCGAGGCGGTGGCGCTGGTGGCCACCGACCTGAACCCGCCGATGCTGGCGCGCGCCGCCGCGGTGGGCACGGCCCGGCCGGTGCAATGGCAGCAGGCCGATGCGCTGCAGCTGCCCTTCGACGACGGGCGCTTCGAGCTCGTCGTCTGCCAGTTCGGYGCGATGTTCTTTCCGGACAAGGCACGCGCCTTCGCCGAGGCGCGGCGCGTGCTCAGGCGCGGCGGCACGCTGCTGTTCAACGTGTGGGACCGCATCGAGGCGAACGAGTTCGCCGACACGGTGACGCAGGCGCTCGCCGTGCGCTACCCGCAGGATCCGCCGCGCTTCATGGCGCGCACGCCGCACGGCTACTTCGAGCGCCCGGCGATCGAAGCCGACCTGCGGGCGGGGGGCTGGCGCGAGACGGTGCATCTCGAGACGCTGCCCGCGCGCAGCCGGGCTGCTTCCGCGCACGCGGTGGCACGGGCCTACTGCGAGGGCACGCCGTTGCGCAACGAGATCGAGGCGCGGTCTGCCGGCGACCTGGCCGATGCGACGGCGGCCTGCGCCGACGCGCTGGCCGCGCGCTTCGGGCGGGGTGCGGTGGACGGGCAGATCCAGGCGCACGTCGTCGCGGTGCGCAAGGACGCGTAGCCGGGCTGGTGCGAGCGCGCTTCAGCGCAGCGAGGTCAACCAGTCGCAGCGCAGCCGCCGGGCCCGGTGCAGCCAGCGCCGCAGCGCCACATAGCGCCCGGGCACGAAGAACAGCAGCACGCAGGCGCCGACCACGACCGGCTGGCGCAGCAGCAGCGAGGCCGGCAGCCCCATCCAGCCGATCACCCAGAGCGTCAGCACGGCATCCCAGGTGTGGTACTCGACCGGCTGCAGCTCGCGGTGGCCGACATGCCACTGCTTGACTGCCTGCAATTGGTCGAGCGTCATGATGGGCCCCCGTTGAATCGAAGACTGTAGCCAGTCAGGCCGTCTTGTTCAACGCGAACGAGGCCAACACCGTGTCGGTGACCGTTGAGTTCTCGAACGCCCAGCCGGCTGCGAAGTTGCTCGGCACGCCCCAGCCGTCGTATTGGTAGTAGACGATGTCCAGCCCGGCTGCCTCGGCCAGAGAGATCGCGTCGGCCACCCAGCGGCCACGGTCGGCCGACGGTGCCGCGCGGGTGCAGCCGACCTCGCCCAGCATCATGCGCACCGAGTGCGTGGCGGCGTAGTCGAGCGCCGGCTGCATGTCGATGGCGAGTGCCGCCTTGTTCCACAGCTGCGGCGCGGTGGCGTCGTTGTCGCGCGTGACGCCCGGGTAGCCCACCGTTCCTGCCGCCGGGAAGCCGCCTTCGCCCTGGTGCGTGAAGTAGTGCGGGCCGTAGTGGTGGAAGCTGTAGACCGTCTTCGCGTCGCCGTTGGGCTGCAGATCGGCAAAGTTCTTCTGGTCGCCCCAGACCGGTTCCACGATGACCCAGCGCTCGGCGTCCACATGGCGGATCTGCGCCAGCGCCAATTGGTGCAGCAGGTTCCACGCGTCCTTGGCGACCGCGTGGTTGCCGTTGATCTCTGCCGGCGTGCGGCCTTGCGGTTCGTTCAGCAGGTCGAACACGATGCCCTGCACGCCGGCGTACTGCTGGGCCAGCTCGCCCCAGGCCTCCACGAACTCGGCCTGCGCCGAGGGGTCGGACCACAGCGCGCGGCCGTCGTCGGGCCACACGCCGCGGCTCGGCCAGTTGACGTCGAGCGTGACCGCCAGCACCACATGCATGCGCTTCGACAGGCACCAGTCGATCAGCGTGCCCCATTGCGCGACCGAGGCCTGCAGGCGCGCCGCCAGCGGCTGGCCGGGCAGCAGCGCGGCACCGGTCTTGAAGTCGAACGGCTGGATGAACAGCCGCGCCACGTTGGCGCCGGCCGTCGGCAGCTCGGTCACGTTCTGCCAATGGCCGGCGGTGGTGTCGGTCCAGCCCTGGTCCGGGAAGATGCTGGTGCCGCGCAGGCGGGGCAGCGCGGCCGACAGCGGCGGCAGGCCGGGCGCCGGG
>NZ_JBFUGW010000058.1:0-28017 GCF_056402735.1 Rhizobacter sp. P3_C12 | reverse complement strand
AGCCAGCGCCCCGCCCGCAGCTGCAGCGGCCGCCTCGGCCCCCGCTCCCGCCACCGGCCGCACGCTGGTGCTGATCACCRCTCGCGGCGGCCTGAGCGGCGCGCCGTTCGACGGCTCGTCACTTCACCCCGCCCCCGGCAAGCCGCCGACGCCGCTGAACTGGAAGGGCACGCTGCAGCAGGCCGAGGTGCGCAGCAGCCAGCCCGGCAGCACGCCGTGGCTGCTGGCGCAGAACGTCGATGTGGAGGTGCAGGCGGGCGACGCGCCGTGGGCCAGCGTCTCGGCCGGCCGGGCCGACATCCTCGGCGCCGGGTTGCGCTGGGACGCCATCCGCTGGCAGGCCGGCCAGGGCGTGCAGACCCAGCAGCTCGACGTGCAGGCCGAACTGCAGCCGGTCGCGATCGCGCCGCTGTTGCGCCGGCTGCAGCCGGATTTCGGCTGGGGCGGCGACCTGCAGATCGGCGGCAGGATCGTCGTGCACCAGGCGGCCGAGTTCAGCGCCGACATCGTGCTCGAACGCGTGCGCGGCGACCTGTCGGTGACCGACGAAACCGGCACGCAGCCGCTCGGCCTGACCGACCTGCGGCTCGGCCTGAGCGCGCAGGACGGCGTCTGGAACTTCACGCAGGGCCTGGCCGGCAACCAGCTCGGCGTGGCGGCCGGCGCGATCGTCGTGCGCACCTCGGCGAAGCGCGCCTGGCCCGAGCCCGAGGCGCCGGTGCAGGGCGTGCTCGAGGCGCAGGTCGCCAACCTCGGCACCTGGGGCGCGTGGGTACCGGCCGGCTGGCGCCTGGGCGGCAAGCTCGGCACCACCGCGACCATCGGCGGGCGCTTCGGCGCGATCGAATACACCGGCCACATGAAGGGTTCCGACCTGTCGGCGCGCAACATCCTGCAGGGCGTCAACGTGACCGACGGCGAGGTCGACATCGCGCTGCAGGGCGACAACGCGAAGATCAACACCTTCCAGGCGCGCGCCGGCAACGGCACCGTCAAGCTGAGCGGCGCGGCCGAGTTCGGCGAGAAGCCGCACGCCAAGATGACGCTGGTGGCCGAGCGCTTCCAGCTGCTGGGCCGGGTCGACCGGCGCATCGTCACCACCGGCCAGGCGCAGGTGGAGCTCGACCGCGACAACCTGAAGGTCGACGGCAGCTTCAAGGTCGACGAAGGCCTGTTCGATTTCAGCCTGTCGAGCGCGCCCAGCCTGTCGGGCGACGTGGTGGTCGTGAACCGCACCGCCGACATCGAGGCCACCACGCCGACCGGCGCGCCGAGCAACCGCAACGTCGCGGTCGACCTGACGGTGAACCTGGGCCAGGCGCTGCGGCTGCGCGGGCGCGGCATCGACACCCGGCTGGAAGGCGAGCTGAAGCTGACGACGCCGGGCGGCAAGCTGGCGCTGAACGGCAGCGTGCGCGCGGTCGACGGCACCTACAACGCCTACGGCCAGAAGCTGGACATCGACCGCGGCGTCATCACCTTCACCGGCACGCCGGAGAACCCGCGCCTGGACATCGAGGCGACGCGGCCGAACACCGACGTGCGCGTCGGCGTCGCGATCACCGGCACCGCGCTGACGCCGCGCGTGCGGCTGTTCTCCGAGCCGGAGATGTCCGACATCGACAAGCTCTCGTGGATGCTGCTCGGCCGCGCGAGCGACGGGCTGGGCAAGTCGGACACCGCGCTGCTGCAGCGCGCGGCGCTGGCGCTGCTGAGCGGCGAAGGCGGTGGCGCCGACCCGCTGAAGGTGCTGGGCATCGACGACCTGTCGGTGTCGCAGAACACGAACAGCGCGACCGACGTGCGCGAGACGGTGGTGTCGCTCGGCAAGCAGCTGTCGCGGCGCTGGTACGTCGGCTACGAGCGCAGCCTGAACGCGACCACCGGCAACTGGCAGCTGATCTACCGCATCGCCCAGCGCTTCACGCTGCGCGCGCAGTCGGGGCTCGACAACTCGCTGGATTTCATCTGGACGCTGCGCTGGCAGTGAACGTGCTGGCCGTGAAATTGCAAGTACCCCCCGTGTCACGACGCTGACACGCCGGCAGCGCAACCTGCGCGGCTTTGCCGGCCGCCCCTCGCGGTCGCGGTGCTCGGTTGAAGTTGCGGACGGAAGTTCCGCGAACAGGGAGAACTTGCATGTCGAACCATTCCAAGTGGCACGCGTCCTGGACCTCCGGCGTCATCGTCGGCCTGCTGGCCGCGCTGTCGGCCTGCGGCGGCGGTGGTGATGACGCTCCCGCCCCCGGCGCAGGCAACCCGCCCGTCACCACCTTGCCGGACTGCCCCGCCGCGCCGAACACGCTGCGCGACATCACCGCGGTGCAGGGCCCCGGCGCGCTGAGCCCGTTCGACGGCCAGGCCGTCACGGTGCGCGGCGTCGTCACCGCCGATTTCCAGGGCGACGAGCAGCTGAAGGGCTTCTTCCTCCAGCAGCCGGTCGCCGATGCCGACCCGAAGACCTCCGAAGGCCTGTTCGTCTACGCGCCGGGCGGCGCCGACGTGAAAGTGGGCGACTACGTGCAGGCGAGCGGCACCGTCAGCGAGTTCAAGAGCGGCAGCACCGACCCCGAGCGGCTGACCGAGTTGGCCACCGTCACCGCGATCAGCACCTGCGGCGCCGGCCCCAGCATCGCCGCGCGCGAGATCACGCTGCCGCTGGCCAGCGCCGGCGACCTCGAAGCGGTCGAGGGCATGCTGGTCGAGTTCAAGCAGACGCTCACTGTCTCCGAGGTCTACACCCTGGGCCGCTATGGCGAGCTGGTGCTGTCCACCGGCGGCCGGCTGTTCCAGGCCAACAACCACCCGGGCGACGCGACGCGCGACGCGGTGAACGCCGCGAACGCGCTCGCGAAGATCGTGCTCGACGATGGCGCCGGCATCCAGAACCCGACGCCGATTCCCTATCTCTCCGCCGCCGACACCAACGGCACGCGCCGCGTCGGCGACACCGTGGCCGGCGTGCGCGGCGTGATGACCTGGACGGCCGATGCCTTCCATGTGCACCCGGTCGCGGCCCCCGCGTTCACCGCCGCCAACCCGCGCCCCGCCGCACCGGCCGCCGTCGGCGGCACCCTGCGCGCCGGCAGCCTGAACGTGCTGAACTACTTCACGACGCTCGGCCAGCGCGGCGCCAACACCGCCGACGAACTGGTGCGCCAGCGCGCGAAGCTGGTCGAGACCATCGTCGGGCTGGATGCCGATGCGCTCGGGCTGATGGAGATCGAGAACAACGGCACCGTCGCACTCGCCGACCTGGTCGGCGCGGTCAACGCGAAGCTGGGTGCCAACACCTATGCGTGGATCGACGCCGGCAAGCCCGGCACCGATGCGATCACCGTCGCGATGATCTACAAGCCGGCGCGCCTGACGCCGATCGGCAATGCAGTGGTGCCGACCGACCCGGACTTCGCGGTCGGCGGCGGCCTGCGCCCGCCGGTGGCGCAGCGCTTCGCCGCGGTCGACAACCTCGGCGGCTTCTGGCTGGTCGTGAATCACCTGAAGAGCAAGGGTTCGTGCCCGGCGTCGGCGGCCGACCTGGATGCCGATTTCGGCCAGGGCTGCTGGAACGTCTCGCGCTTCCGGCAGGCGCTCGCGCTGCAGAAGTGGGTGGCGCAGCTCGCCGACACCTCGGGCGAGAGCGACGTGCTGATGGTCGGCGACTTCAACTCCTACCTGAACGAAGACCCGGTCAAGAGCCTGGAAGGCGGCGGCTTCGAGGAACTGCTGAAGCGCCTGCCCGAAGAGGCCCGCTACAGCTACGTGTTCAACGGCGAATCGGGCGCGCTCGACCATGCGTTCGCGAGCGAGACGCTGGGCGCGCAGGTGAGCGGCGTCACGGTGTGGCACGTCAACGCCGACGAGCCGCTGGTGCTCGACTACAACACCGAATTCAAGACCGACGACCGCTATGCGGCGACGCCGTTCCGCTCGTCGGACCACGACCCGGTGCTGGTCGGCCTGACGCTCACGGCCGACGCGCCGGTGATCGTGCCGGCGCTGGCCGCGACGCTGCCGGGCAGCGGCGTGGTGGGCACGGCCGTCAGCATCACCGGCATCGCGGCGAGCAACGGCAGCGCGCTGTCGGTCGACTGGGGCGACGGCACGGTCGAGGCCCCGGCGGTCGGCGCCACGACGCTCAGCCACAGCTATGCCGCGGCCGGCAGCTTCACGCTGAAGCTCGTGCTCACCGGCGCGGGCGGGCTGACGGCCGAGCGCAGCAGCACCGTCGTGGTGAGCGCCGCGCCGAGCAGCGGCGACACGCCGGAGCTGTTCTTCAGCGAGTACGTCGAAGGCGGCAGCAACAACAAGGCGCTGGAGATCTACAACCCGACCGCGGGCACGGTGGACCTCACGGCCTACACGGTGCGGCTGTATGCGAACGGCGGCACCGCGCCGAACACCTCGCTGCCCTTGACCGGCACGCTGGAGCCGGGCAAGACGCTGCTGCTGATCCACACCTCGTTCACGACGGCCGTCACGCTGCCGGGCGCGCTGAAGACCGGGGTCGTCAACTTCAACGGCGACGACGCGGTGACGCTGGAGAAATCGGGCACCGTGATCGACTCGTTCGGCCAGGTCGGGTTCGACCCGGGCGCCGCGTGGACCGGCGGCACGCTGTCGGCGCTGGACCGCACGCTGCGCCGCAAGCCGGGCATCGTGCACGGCAGCGTGCCGGCCGCGGCGCCGGCGGCGTGGGACCTGAGCAGCGAATGGGTGGGCTTCCCGATCGACACGTTCGACGGGCTTGGGAGCCACGTCGCGCAGTGAAGTCGGCAATGAAGTTGGCAGTGAGGTCCGCAATCGAGGGTGCGGTAACCGAAGATGTGCTGCAACAACTGCGACAGCGCTGAAACATCGGCGATACCGAGGGTTGGCATCCTTGCGGACTTCATCAACAGGGAGCCCAGAATGCACACCCCCACCGACCTCACCCGCCGTTTCATCGCCATCGCCGCCGGATCCGGCGTCCTCGCCCTCGTGCTGTGCCTGACACCGATGCTGGGCGCCAACGCCCCCGATGCCGGCGCCTTCACCGCCTCGGGCGGCCTGGTGGCCGACACCGCCCCCGCCGCACCGGCGGGCGATGCCGGCATCTACGCCGGCCCGGCGATCAACGAGTCCGCTGCCACCACGCAGTGACCTGCGGTGACCGCAGTGACCCTCACTTCGCCTGCGGTGCGTACACCTTCGGCTGCGCCGGCTTGCTCATCCCCGCACCGAGGAAGAAGCTGGTGTTCGGCGGCTGGTTGTAGGCCGAGTTCTGGTTCGCGATCGCCGAGCGGTACTGCGTGTCGTGCATCAGCGTGCGAAGCCGTTCGGTGCTCGGGATCGTCGTCGTGAAGATCATCAGCTCGCTGTTGTTGGCGTTGCGCCAGATCACCTCCTCGCGCCAGTCGCCGAACAGGTCGGCCGAGAGGTTCGGCGTCGCCTTCGTGGTGTTGTTCGACGCGGCGTTGTAGTTCGACGCCGTCAGCAGCCGGTCGATCTTCTCGGTGGCCGGATTCCACTTGTCGATGGTCGTGCCGTCGAGCAGCTCGCGCAGCAGGTCGCCATCCCAGTACACGCCGAAGTTGACGCGCGACGGACGGCGGTCCGAGATCGACTCGCCCTTCGCACTGGTCAGCCCACCCACCGTCGCCCAGCTCTCGGCGCCCGGGTAGCGCGCATCGACATCCATCACGACGCCGCGGCCCACGTCGACCCCGCCGCCCGGCAGGCTCCACAGGATCTTGCCGGTGGCCGCGTCGTGCATCTCCACGCCGTGCGCGCCGTAGTGGCCTGGCTCCTCGTGGACCATCATCACCTCCTTGCCGGGACGCGTCGGGTCGAAATCGCTCACGTGCAGCGCATCGCCATGGCCGAGGCCGGTGGAGTACAGGCCCTTGCCGCTGGAGTCGATCGCGGCGGCGCCGAACACGATGTCGTCCTTGCCGTCGCCGTTCACGTCGGCGATCACCAGGCTGTGCGCGCCCTGCCCGCGGTACGCCGAGTTGCCGCTGGTGTTGGTGTCGAAGGTCCAGCGCGATGCGAGCTTGCCGTCGCGCCAGTCCCAGGCCGCGATCACCGCGCGGGTGTAGTAGCCGCGGCTCATCACCAGGCTCGGCCGCTGGCCATCGAGGTACGCCACGCCGGCGAGGAAACGGTCGACCCGGTTGCCGTAGCTGTCGCCCCAGCTCGATACCGTGCCGCGCGCCGGCACATAGGCAGTGGTCGCCATCGCCTTGCCGCTCAGGCCGTTGAAGACCGTCAGGTACTCGGGGCCGCTCAGGATGTAGCCGGTGCTGTTGCGGTGGTCGGCGGTGGCGCTGCCGATCACGGCGCCGGTGCCGTCGATCGTGCCGTCGCCGGTCTTCATCGCGATCTCGGCGCGGCCGTCGCCATCCAGGTCGTAGACGATGAACTGCGTGTAGTGCGCACCGGCGCGGATGTTGCGGCCGAGGTCGATGCGCCACAGCCGCGTGCCGTCGAGCTTGTAGGCATCGACGAACACGTTGCCGGTGTAGCCGGACTGGGAGTTGTCCTTCGAGTTGGACGGATCCCACTTGACGATCAGTTCGTAGTCGCCGTCACCATCGACATCGCCGACGCTCACGTCGTTCGGGCTGTAGTCGTAGGCCACGCCGTCGGGCGTGGTGCCGCCGGCCGGGCGCTGCAGCTTGACGGTGAGGTACTGCTGCGGCCAGGTCGCGGTGGCGCTGCTCTGCGCCTGCTCGACGCCGTTGACGATGGCCGCCACGCTGTATTTCGCGCTCGCGCTGCCGCCGGCATCGACAAAGTTGGTGCTGCTCGCGATCGGGCTCGCGTTCAGCTTGCTGCCGTTGCGGTACAGGTTGTACGTGACGCTGTCGGCCTCGGTGCCCAGCATGCGCCAGCTGACGAAGACGCCGTTGCCGGTGGCGACGGCCACGACGCCGCGGTCGAGGAACTCGACCTGGCGTGAGCCGGCGACCGGGCCGGTGGACGGTGCGGGAGCGGGTGCTGGCGTGGGTGCAGGGGCAGGAGCAGGCGCTGGAGTGGGCGCGGGTGCCGGGGTCGGTGCAGGCGCAGGTGCCGGCGCAGGTGCCGGCGCGGCCGCCGAGGTCGCACAGAAGCCGATCGACTCGTTCGTCGCCTTCGCTGCGAGCGTCCTGTTCCACTCGACGCCACTCAAGGCCAGCGTGGACCCGCTCTGCTTCCACACGCCGTTCCACAGGTTGCCGACCGTCCCGGGCACGGTCAGCGTGCCGCTCCACTGCACCGCCTCGCTGTTCGGGTTCGAGACACGCACCGTGGCGCAGTAGCCCGAACCCCACTGGTTGTTGACCACGTAGGTCAGGGTCACCGGACTGGCGGCGTGAACAGCGGGCACGCACAGCCCCGCGACGGCCGCGCAAACGGCCAGCGGCTTGGATCGGATCATGGTCGCTTCCTCGGGGGCTGTGGAGCTCAGGGGGTCAGGGGATCAGGGCCGCCAGGTCAGTGTCGCCTTCGTGTTGATGTCGGTGGCCGACCCCACGTTGGAGGTGGCATCGACGAACCCGGAGCGGTTGCCCGAGCTCAGGTTGAGCCCCGTGCCGCGGTACTCGACGTCGCCATGCAGGTTCAGGCTGCCCGACGCGCCCTGGCTCGCCTCGAAGAAGCCCAGCGGGTAGAACGTGGTGCGCACCTGGGCCGAGCCCGACACCGAGAAGCTGTTGTTGCCCCACGGGCTACCGGTCACGCCGATCACGCTGAGCCCGCCGACCGTGCCGCCGCTGACCGAGCCGTTCGCGACGATGGCCTGGTCTTCGATGCGCGCGCTGCCGGTGGCGCTGCCGCCCGGCAGGATCGTCGCGTACGGGCCGACATACACCGACGAAGGCGTGCTCGTCGGTGCGCAGCCGCCGCCGTTGGCATGGCGCAGGGTGCCCGACGGGCAGGCATCACGCTGGCCGTTCTGGAAGCCCTGCGGCCAGGCGTTCGCCAGCTCGACCATGTACGGGTAGCGCCAGATCGATTCATACGCCTGGTCCCACACCACCGTCTTGAACACCGACGGCGTCGCGGTCACCACCAGGAACAGCGGCTCGCCTGCGTTCACCTTGAAGCTCAGGTCGGCGTCCAGCCCCTTCTGCTGCGCGCTGTAGCGGGCCGACGTGAACTGCGTGTTGGTGGCCACCAGGCCCCAGCGGAAGTCAGCATCGGAACCCGCCTGGTTGATGCCGCGGAACTTCACCGTCACCGTGGTGGCGCCGTTCGTCGGGTACAGCCGCACGACGTTGTAGCCGAAGCGCTGCGGTGCGCCGTAGAACGGCGACGCGAAGCGGCGGTTCGTCGCCCAGCTGCCGTCCAGYGCCTCSAGCGGCATCAGGCGGTGCATGCGCTCGGCCTTGTCGGTCAGCGTGATGTTGCCGTAGGTGGTRCGGAAGGTGTCGGGCGTGGCCTTGTAGTCCCACACCACGTTGTGCATCGCCCAGTCGCCCATGAAGTCGTTGAGCTGCGGCAGCGTCCAGCCGCGCGACTTCTGGATGTTGGTCAGCGGGTCGGCRCCGCTSGTGGTCCAGATCTGCGTGACCGCGCCGGGGCCGTACTTGTCCTTCAGGAACTCCATGAACTGCCAGTTGCAATAGCGGTCGCGCGTGGAGCCCAGGTAGAGGTGCGGCGCGTTCGGCAGCATCTCGGAGCAGTGCGCGTTGCCCTGGTACTCGGGCAGYTGGTGCGGCGTGAAGTTCGCGTGGCTCTCGAAGAGCCAGCCGCAGGTGTTCGACTGGTAGCACTCGAGGCCGCCGTTGTTGCCGGCCCAGGATTGCCAGCCGTGCGTGAACTCGTGCGTGAGGCCCCARTGGTCCCTCAGCGCGGCSGGGGCGATCCACATGCCGAGGTGCAATGCACGCTGGTTGTCGACCCAGGCGCCGCCGGTCAGGCCCCAATCGGAGTGGATGTGGATGGCCGGCTTGATCTTGTCCGTCTTGTTGTAGAACGGCTCGGGCATCAGCAGGTTSGAGTTGAACAGGTTCTCCCAGACGGTGTTCTCGAGCGTGTTGGCCGCGAGGGTCAGGTCGGCGTCGGAGATCGTCTCGTCGGAATAGAACGCGAAGTGGGCCGACTCCTTGACGAGCTTGAAGCTGGCCTGCTCGGGGTTCGGGCCGCCGGCGCGCCAGGTGCCCGCGGTGACCGTGGGCTTCTCGGTCGCGCCAGCGGGGGCCCAGGTGGTCAGGGTTGTGCCTTGGTCCACAGCCGGTGCGGGCGCGGGCGCGGGAGCGGGAGCCGGCGCAGGACTCGGAGCAGGAGCAGGAGCCGGCGCTGGCGCGGGTGCGGGTGCCGGCGTAGGTGCCGGTGCGGGCGCTGGGGTCGGCGCAGGCGCAGGCGCGGGAGCAGGTGTGGGCGCTGGTGCTGGTGCTGGTGCTGGTGCTGGCGCCGGGGCCGGTGCGGGAGATGGCGTCGGTGCCGGCGCAGGCGCAGGCGCATTGCCCACCGGCGGCGCCGGCGTGTCACCCGACGATCCGCCGCAGGCGGTCAAGCACAACGACATCAGCAGGCTGCTGATGCCATGCAAACGGGCGGTTCCCTTTTTCATTCTGTTCTCTCGCAGTCTCACGTCAGGCCGGAAGGCCGCGCGATTCTGGGATCGGGCCGCCGCCCAGTGTTGACCGCCCCGTGACGGAGATGCGCCCGTTTGCAACCAAACGTCAGGCGCCCGGCGCCACCTCGAGGAGCCTCCGGTCGCCGCGCCGGAACTGCCCGGGCGAGCAGCCCACGTCCCGCTGGAACGTGCGGGTGAAGTTCGACAGGTCGGACCAGCCGGCCTCGTAGGCGATCGAGGTCACCGGCTGCCGCGTGTCGCGCAGCAGGTCGATCGCGCGCAGCAGGCGCACGCGCATCAGGTACTGGTGCGGCGTGACGCCGATCGAGCGCTTGAAGACGCGCATCAGGTGGAACGTGCTCAGCCCGACGGCGGCGGCCACGTCGTCCAGCGTCAGCAGCTCGGCAGCGCGGCGCTCGATGCAGTGCGCGGCGGCCAGCGCCCGCTCGTCCTGCCGCGGCGCGATCGCCGGTGCCGCGCCCTCGTGCAGCGAACCCTGCACGATGCCGATCACCTGCAGCGCCGCCTCTTCGAGCGCGAAGCCCTCGATGCCATCGTCCGCCAGCGATCCCAGCAGCGCGGACACCCGCGGCGACGGCGGCAAGGCCGCGCGGCCGAAGCGCGGAGCCAGGCCGGGCAGGCCGAGCGCAGCGGACGCAGCGTCGAAGGCCTGTGCCGAGATCGACAGCACCACGCAGTCATCGCCGGTGCCGTCGCCCTGCTCGTGCGAGCACGCGTAGCCCTCGCCCGGGTTGCCGAGCATCAGCCAGCCGGGGCTGAGCACCGCGCGACCGGCGCGCGTGCGGTAGCCCAGGAAGCCGCGCTCGACGAGCGTGACCGAGAACGCCCGGTGCTCCTCGTCGCGGGGCCGCTCGTCGGCACCCGCGCGGCATGCGCAGCGCATCAGGTGCAGCCCGCACGCGCCGCGCAGCGGGCGGTAGTCGCGGTCGGCGGCGAGGCCTTGGGACGGAGCAGCAGGCATGGCGTGCCAGGTGTTGGGGTGGCTGCAATTCTAGGAGCCGGCGGCAGCGACAGCAGTTTTTGCCAAGTCGGCTGCGCGTGCAATGCCTACGCTGGCAGCTCCTCCTTGAATCCACACCGAGCGATGAACACCCGACTGCATTTCACCCTGGCCTGCCTTGTCGCCGCGATGGGCATTCCGCCGGCCGCCCACGCGGCAGACCACCTCGACACCCCCACCGTGATCGCCGACCCGGCGGCCGACATCGGCGACCTCTACGCCTGGACGTCCGCCGACGGCCGGCGGCTGAACCTGGTGATGGACATCGTCGGCCGCCAGTTCTCCGACCAGGTCCAGTACGTGTTCCACGTCGACAGCGGCCCGCGCTTCGGCAGCACGACCAGCAGCACCACCGTCCTGTGTCGCTTCGACGTCGCGAACGCGGCCGAATGCTGGGCCGGTGATGCCGACGAGCTGCGCGGCGATGCCGGCCGGCCCGCGGGCCTCGAAGGCCGCCACAAGCGCTTCCAGGTGTTCGCCGGGCTGCGCGACGACCCGTACTACAACAACGTGAGGGGCACGCGCGCCGCGCTGAACCTCGCGGCCGATGCGATCCAGAAAGGCAAGGCGCCGAAAGATGCCGCCGGCTGCTTCGCGTTCGACGCCGCGACCTCCGCGCAGGTGTTCGCGCAGTGGCGCCAGACCCAGGGCGAGCCGGCGAAGAATTTCCTGGCGGGCTGGAAGACCTCGGCGCTGGTCGTCTCGGTGGACCTGGCGGTCGTCAACCAGGGCGGCCCGCTGCTGGCGGTCTGGGGGCGCACCTACCGGCAACGGCCCGCACCGGGCCGCCCGCTGCTGGGCAAGCCGATCGATCGCATGGGGCGTGCGCTGACCGGCAACGCCCTGTTGCACACCATCGGCTCGAGCGACGACGCGGACGCGATGAAGGAGGACTACAACCGCGCCGACCCAGTGGACTGGCAGAAGTTCGCGCCCGAAATCGGCCGCAACCTGGCGCTGTACGACAGCTTCGACGGCATCCTCGGCAACCAGTGGCTGGCCGCGCGGGCGGACGCCACTCCTGCGCGCTACCAGGCGCTGGCCCGGCTGCTGGCCGACGACAGGCTGTGGGTCGACTCGCGGGTCTCGACCTGCACCCGCTACTTCGCGGTCGAATCGGCGGCCGAGGGCGCACCGGTCAACGACTGCGGCGGCCGCACGCCGAACTACAACGTCAACGGCGTGTTCCGCTCGCTGCTGATCCGCGGCACGCCGGACACCGTCGACGACGGGGTCGACCACGACGACCGCCTGCATTCGACGGCCGTGTTCCCGTTCCTGGCGGCGCCATGAAGCGCGGCTGCATCGCCATGGTGGCGCTCGCCGGGGCGCTGGTCGGCTGCAGCGGAACCTTCCGCGACGGCAACCGCGAAGACCCGCGCGCCACGACCGACGGCGCGATCGCGATCGCCAACCTCGACCACCTGATCGCGCAGGCCACGGGGGATGCAGGCATCGACGAGTTGCTGTTGCTGCGCTCGAAGACGCTGGCCGACTACGAGGCGCTCGATCGCGTCGTTGCACTCGCGGAGGCGGATTCGCACGCCGCCGCCGCACTGCTGCGCCGATCGCGCAGCCGCGCGGCGGTCCATCGCTTCAACGAGGCCCTGGCCGATGCAGAGGAGGCCGCACGGGCTGGCGCCGACAGCCGCACGGTGGCGGCCCAACGCGCAGCCATCCTCGTCGCCATCGGGCGGGCCGATGAAGCGCTTCCCGCGCTCGAATCGAACGTGGCACGCCTCCCCGGCTTCGCATCGCACAGCGCCCTGGCCACCGCCTACGCAGCCGTGGGCCGGCTGGACGAGGCCGACCGCCTGTACGCCACGGCGATCGACGAGCTCGACACGACCTCGCCGTTTCCGTACGCCTGGATCTGGTTCATGCGCGGCCTGATGTGGTCCGAGCAAGGCGATGACCCGCGGCGCGGCGAAGCGATGTATGCGCAGGCCGTGCGCACGCTGCCGCAGTTCGCCGTCGCGAACATCCACCTCGCGGAACTGGAGGTCAGGCGCGGCGATGAGCCTGCGGCAACGGCACGGCTCGAGCGCATCGCGGCGGCCAGCCACGAACCGGAAGCACTGGCCTTGCTCGGGCAACTCCACATCCGCGCCGGCCAACGCGAGCGCGGCGAGCGCGAGATCGCGCAGGCGCAGCTGCGCTTCGAGGCGCTGCTCGCCAGGCACCCGCTCGCCTTCGCCGACCACGCGGCCGAGTTCTACCTGGGCGCTGGCCAGGATCCGGAGCGGGCCTGGGCCTTGGCGCAGCAGAACCTCGCGGCTCGGCCGACGCAGCGTGCCCAGCGGCTGGTGATGCAGGCGGCGCAGGCCACGGGCCGCAGCCCCGCGCTGCCGCGTCACGTCTCGTCGGTGTCGCGACCGAGGTACTCGCCACCCCAGGAGGCCGGATCGACATCTTCGACCGATTCGGAGAAGGTCCAGACGTGGCCGAAGGGATCGGCCACCGTGAACTGACGCTCGCCGTAGACCTGCGTCTGCGGCGGCCCGATCACCGTGGCCCCGTGGTTGCACGCGGCCTGGAACAGCGCATCCACGCCGCGCACCCGCACCATCACGCACGCCGATGCGACCTCGGCGGACGGCCCGCGTGCCGCCACCACCACCGCGCCCTGCCCTGCCGGCGCGTCCAGCTGCACGCGGTGCGTGCCGATGCGCAGCCGCTCGGTGAAGCCGAAGGCCTTGCACAGCCAGTCGGCGGCCTCGGGAACGCTGGGGTACAGAAGCACCGGGATGACGGCCGAGGCGGGCATCGACCTGTTGCGCGGCAACGTGCTTGACATGGCGAATCCTTTCACCAGGTGCTCGAGATCCGGAAGCACCGTCGGAAGAACGCAGACGACGCCGATCAGGAGCAGCATGAACAGAACGAAGATACCCGAGCCGATGGCGTCTTCGCCGGCCTTCCCTCTCTGGAGTTGCCGATGCCGCCGCCTTGAGAGGAAGGACTGTGCGACCACACCCGCGAGCACCACGGTCCACAGCGAGTAGCAATCCGATGGATCGAACGGGCAACGGGAATACGGATCGGAACCCTGCGTTGTCGACGCGGCGCCGATGTGAGCGCTCGACAGAGGCATCTTCATGACATGAACTCCTGTTCCGCGGAGCACCTCCGACCGTGCCGGGAAGGCTTCCTCTTTTCGCTTCAGGAGACAACTTTCTTCCCTTATGAGGAAGTATATTGACTGTTTCCATCTTCAACAAGGAATATTCTTCAGATGGAAGTGGGGATGCCGCAATGCGAAAATCCAACGCGGATGACCACTTCCCTTTCGACATGACGAGCAGCAGACCCGGCGCGGACGATGGCGAACCATCACTGGCCGCGATCTGCGTTCGCGCACTGCTCGATCGTCACGAAGTCCCCCGGCACAAGCACTCGACGTTGACCGCGGACGTCCTGGGCCTCTCCTACTCGCATGCGCACCGCAAGGTCCAGAAGGATTCGACCTGGTCGCTTGAAGAGCTCCAGCGCATGGCGGAGTTCTTTGGCGAGACCCTCGCGCAACTGGTGAGCCTGGGCGAAGCCGACACGCCGCGGTCGGCCGTGTTGCTCGCCGGATCTGCGCGCGTCCCGTGCCGGGTCTGGCTCGAGCACGAAGCGAAGCCGGCGCGGCCAGGATCGCTGGTTGCGATCGGCGTGGGCAGTGAATGGGTCGTCATGCCCACCGGCGACAACGTGCCTCCACACGCCTTCGGCATCCGCCTGCTCGTGTTGCAGGGCGATGCCCAGACCGCGCGGCGCATCGCCGTGCTCGACGACAAGCGCGACACCACCGACAGCCTGGTCGATGCGCTCGCGGCATCGGGATTCGAGGCCACGCCGTTCTACACGGCGCAGGACCTGGCAGACGCCGTGCGGACGCGCCCTTTCGACGGCTACCTCATCGACTGGATCCTCGGCAGCCAGGACAGCCGCGAGCTGATTGCCGGCATCCGCGAGACCGACCTGCAGTGCCCGATCGGCCTGCTCACCGGCGAGTTCGACACCGGACGCGCCCAGGCGAACGAGGTCGCCGACGCCGTGCGGCGCTACAAGCTGATGTTCTTCGAGAAGCCCTTGCGGTTGCCGATCATCAGCGCCCAATTGACGCAAGCGTTCGGTCCCCGGTGAGGAGGGTCATGACGCCTCGTGCGTCTCGTCGGCCATCGTCACGGGAACACGAACGTCGAAACAGGAGCCGACGCCCGGGCTGCTGTTGACATCAACGGTACCGCCCAGGTGCGCAACGACGGTGTGCACGATGGCCAGGCCGATGCCCACGCCCTCGCGGCCGCCCCGCTCCAGGCTTGCGAACCGCGTACCGGCCAGGAAGAGGCCCGGCAGATGCTCCGGTGCAATGCCTCGACCGGAATCGGACACCGTCATGTGCAGTTCGCGTGCCGTCGCGTGCAGCGTGACGTGGACATGCCCCGAGTCGGTGTACTTCACCGCATTGCTGACGAGGTTCGAGAGCACCTGGACGATGCGCTTCGGATCGGCGACGACGAAGACCGGATCCTCCGGAACGTGGGCGCTGAGCTCCAGGCCCTTGGCCGACGCCTGCTGCTTGAAGGTGTCGACGACATCGCGAACGAGATCCCCGGCCTCGAAGGCCTCCGGGTGGATCTCCAGGCGTCCCGCTTCGCCGGTGGCCAGCGTCAGCAGATCGCGCAATTGCGTGTTCATGGCGTTGGCAGCGCGCCGGATGCGAGCGACGAACTCGTCGTTGGCGGCACCGCCCGTGCGGTGCGCCATCACGTCGAGCGCGCAATGGATGTCCTGCAACGGCGATCGCAGTTCGTGGCTGACCATGGCGAGGAAGTTGGCCTTCGAACGAATGGCATCTCGGAGCTTGCGTTCCGATGTCGCAAGCGTCACCAGCCAACCGGCGACCAGGAGCCATGCGGCCGTCAGCACGCTCCACAGCAGCGTGCGCCGTTGCAGCAACGCATCCACAGCCGCTTCACGGCTTCGCATTTCCTCGATCCTCACTTCATTGGCCAGTCGCACGAGCACGGGCTCGACGGCCTCGAACAGCGGCAGCAGTTCGATCGCACTCTCACGGCCGAAATCCTGGCGTTTCAATCGATGCATCACCCGCAGCTGGAAGCCCTGCAGCGTCTCGACATTCGCCGAATAGCCCTCGATTCCGGCGAAGTAGCGGGTCAGTTCAGACGGAACGATCAGGATCCGCGCCTTGGACTCCAGGATGTCTGCGCGCAGATGGCGACGGTCCTGCTCGACGGATTCGCCGGCCGCCTCCACGCGCACCAGTTCGCGCATGCGATAGAACGCCAGCTGGTACTGGGCAACGCTCCAGTAGTAGCCCTCCCGAGGTCCGCTGAGTGACCAGGCGGAATCATCGGGCCGGTACAGCGCGTAGGCTCCACCGATGAAGACCGCGCTGAGCAACGCCACCTTGCCCAGCAAGTGCCAGCCGGGTGACAGCATCTTGCCGATGCGGGCGTTCATTGCACGTCGATCCGGTTGACTTGCCAGATGAACTTCGCTTCCGTCATCGGCGTGCTCAGCTCTCGGGGGCGGTCATCGCGCGGGTAGATGACGAACAGCGGCCCCCACTGGYTGCGTTGCAACCGATTTCCATCGCGGCTGTGGGCCAGCACGATGCCCCAGCGCGTCATGTCATCCCAGGGGATCGTGACGTTGTAGTCGTCGACCGCCGTGATGCGCAGTGTCGTTCCCGTCCACGCGCCAACCTGGGCCATCACCACATCCACGCGAGGTCCTTCCCATCGAGACTTCGGCGTCCACGTGGTGCCGGTGACGATGACCGATTGCGGCAAGCGCATGAACTCGTTTTCCGTGAAAACGAAAACGTTGCCAGCGTTGCGTTTTCCAATCTTGCCGCCTACGGTCAGCAGTGCGCCGTCTGCGGCCCAAGCTGGAACTGTCGTTGCTGTCAACCCTGACAAAAGTGTTCTACGTCGCATCTTTGTCCCCGACTAGACTGCCGCGGATGCTAGGCGCCAACATGGCGCAGCGACAGACAGACAAAGGGACCCCATGCCAAGAATCGACCTGGAAGTCGTCGTGATCACCGAGATTGGAATTGCCCCGACGGAGATCGGAACCCAGCAGTCGTTGAACGTTCGCGTCGGCGTCGAGATCGAGGCCGACGCAGCGGACAAGGCCGCCCAGACAGCCGACATCCACCAGACCCTCGACTACAGCCACTGCCGCAGCATCGTGCGGCACGTCTTCGAGGGTTGCCGCTTCGACCTGCTCGAAGAACCCACGCTTCTCATCAAGCGACAGATCGAAGAACTGCCGCATGTGCGATCGGTCGTGGTGAGCATTGCGAAGGCCCATCCGTGGCCGGACGTGCCCAGCGTTCGCTTCACCGCATGAAGGCAGCGCTCGTCACGGGCGCTGCCGCGCGCGGCGGTGCGGCCATCGCCCGAGAACTGCATCGTCGCGGGCTCAAGCTGCTGCTTCACCACTCCCCACGTTCTGCCACACAGGCGCAAGCACTGGCCGGCGAGTTGAACGCCACTCGCCCGGCAAGCGCCGCAACCTGGTGCGCCGATTTCATCGAGCCCGTTGTTCGCGTGCCGGGATGGATCGTCGACGCCGCCGTGGAGGTGTGCGTGTGCAACGCATCGGTGTGGGAGGCCAGCACGCTCGCCGACTGCGACCGGGCCGCGGCAGACTGGAACGTGCATGTGGCGTCGCACGCGGCGGTGCTGGCGGCGCTGAGGGCGAGCCTGCGGTCCATCGTCACGATCACGGACGTGCATGCTGACCGGCCCGCGCGGGGTCACCTCTGGTACACGACAACGAAGGCGGCCCTGCAAGCCATGACGATGGCGCTTGCGGCAGACTGGTCACCGCAGGTTCGCTGCAACGTCGTCCAGCCGGGCACGCTGGTCTGGCCGGAGGGGTGGTCCGATCGCGCCCGGCAGGAGTCGGTGCTGCGCGGTATCCCGTTGGCACGCGAGGGCAGCTTCGAAGAACTGGCGGCCACCGTCGGCTGGCTCGCCCTGGACGCACACTACGTGACGGGCCAGATTCTGGCCGTCGATGGCGGACGAAGCCGTGTGCTGTGCGATTGAAGGAGCGCTCGACCATGAAAGCATATTCGGGAAGCTGCCTCTGCGGGCAAGTGCGAGTTTCCGTGCAGGGCGAGCCGCTGCGCGTCGGCATCTGCCACTGCACCGACKGCCGGCAGGAAAGCGGCTCGGCCTTCACCTTCTACGGCATCTGGCCGACCCCGCAGTTCGAGCACGCAGGCGACACGGCTCACTTCAAGGGACGATATTTCTGCACCCGATGCGGGTCGCGGCTGTTCTCCGTCGACGAGCGAGAGGCCGAGATCAAGCTCGGCCTGCTGTCGCAAGCCCCCACCCCGCTGGTGCCGAGCTACGAGCTCTGGGTCAAACGCCGCGAGCCCTGGCTGCGGCCGGTCGACGGCGCCGTGCAGCACGACGAGGACCGCACCTGAACCCCGCTGCACCGCGATTTGGAAACATCGCGTGACGACGGGCGCTCAGGCGCAGAGTGGAACCGTATCCACTTTCATCCCTACATCGCGTTGCAACGGACGCACACGCACACAGATCTGGACCGGCGGGCTGCCTAGGATCCGCCCGCACCCTTCAGACCTGGAGCCCACGTGACACTCACCCGCCGCACTTTCCTCGGATCCGCCGCTGCTGGCGCGGCCTCCGGCGCGCTGCCCTTCGCCACCGGAGCGGCCCACGCCGCGAGCCCCGTCGGCGACGTGGTCGGCAAGATCACCGTCGGCTACCAGGGCTGGTTCGCCTGCGCGGGCGACGGCGCGCCGATCCGCGGCTGGTGGCACTGGTCCAACGACTGGGGCCGTCCGCCGTCGCCGTCGAACAAGGCCATCAGCGCGTGGCCCGACATGCGCGACTACGCCGCCGGCTACCGCAGCGACTACGGCAACCTGAACAACGGCTCGCCGGCCACGCTGTTCTCGTCGTACGACCAGTCCACGGTCAACACGCACTTCCTGTGGATGCAGCAGAACGGCTGCGACACCGCCGCACTGCAGCGCTTCAACCCGAACGGCGGCGAGGGCGCCACGCGCGACGCGATGGCGGCCAAGGTGCGCACTGCCGCCGAGGCGACCGGGCGCAAGTTCTACATCATGTACGACGTGAGCGGCTGGGCCAACATGCAGCCGGAGATCAAGGCCGACTGGACCAACAAGATGGCCGCGCTGGTCGCCTCGCCGTCCTACGCGAAGCAGAACGGCCGCCCGGTGGTGGGCATCTGGGGCTTCGGCTTCAACGACGACAACCACCCGTGGCCGGCGGCGGCCTGCCTCGACGTCATCAACTGGTTCAAGGCCCAGGGCTGCTACGTGATGGGCGGCGTGCCCACCTGGTGGCGCAACGGCAACAGCGATTCGCGCGCCGGCTACCTCGACGTGTACCACGCCTTCAACATGATCTCGCCGTGGATGGTGGGGCGCATCGGCGACGCCGCCGGCTCCGACTGGTTCTACGCCAATGCCAACCAGCAGGACCAGGCCGATTGCAATGCGCACGGCATCGACTATCAACCGTGCGTGCTGCCGGGCGACCTGGGCGCGCGCCAGCGGGCCCATGGCGACTTCATGTGGCGGCAGTTCTACAACATGGTCCGGGTCGGCGCGCAGGGCATCTACATCTCGATGTTCGACGAGTACAACGAGGGCAACCAGATCGCCAAGACCGCCGAGACCGCGGCCTTCCTGCCGTCGAACTCCGGCATGCTCGCGCTCGACGAGGACGGCACGCCCTGCTCGTCCGACTACTATCTGCGCCTCACCGCCGACGGTGGCCGCATGCTGAAGCGCCAGATCGCGCTCACGCCCACCCGCCCGACGCAGCCGGTGGCCGGCGGCACGACGCCGGGCACCGGCCGGGTCGTCAGCCTGCGGGCACGCGTCAACAACGCCTACGTCTGCGCGGAGAACGCGGGCGACGGCGCCTTGATCGCCAACCGCGCGGCCATCGGCGGCTGGGAGCAGTTCGACCTGCTGGATGCCGGCGGCGGCAACGTGGCGCTGCGCTCGCATGCGAACGGCAAGCTCGTCACCGCCGACAACGCCGGCAACTCGCAGCTGATCGCCAACCGCACCGCCATCGGCCTGTGGGAGACCTTCCAGCTGATCCGCAACCCGAACGGCAGCGTGACGCTGCGAGCGCTGGTCAACAACCGTTATGTCACGGCCGAGAGCGCGGGCGCCGCGCCGCTGATCGCCAACCGGACGGCGATCGGGCCGTGGGAGCAGTTCGACCTGATCGGCGGGTGATCACCCCCATCACCCCCATCACCCCATCAGCACCAGCGATTCCTCCGGGTACCGGTTGCACATGAACTCCACGAACGCGCGGACCTTCGGCGCCGGCAGGCGTCGCGATGTGTGCAGCACCCACAGCGCGACCTCCACGCCCGAGACCGTCCCCCACTGAACCAGCTCCCCGCGGGTCAGCTGGTTCCATGCGATGGACTGCGGGATGAGGGCCGCGCCGGCGCCGGCGACGGCCGCGTCGCGGACCATCAGGAACGATGACAGCCGCAGCTTCGGGATGGGGTCCAGGACCAGGCGCCCCTCGTCGAGCTTCCAGTGGGTCGGCTGGAAGCTCGTGGACACGATGCCGGGCACGGCCCTGACCGCACCCGGGCCGGGCATCGGCACCGAGGGCGCGGCCACGACGACCAGCCGGTCCTTCGCGAAGCACCGCCCCACCAGGCTGCTGTCCGGGCTGGGATTGATGCGGATGGCGGCATCGAACTGCTCCTCGACCAGGTCGACCAGGCGGTCCTCGGCCACCACCTCGCAGGTGACCTCCGGGTAGGCCGCGCAGAACTCCGCACTGATCCGCCCCATCGCCAGTTGTGAGAACAGCACGGGCGCGGCGATGCGCAGGCGCCCGCGCGGCATGGCCACCCCCTCCCGGGCCGCGGTCATGGCTTCGGCCACCTCGTGGATCGGCCCTTCGGTTCGGGCCATCAACAGCTCGCCGGCTTCGGTGAGTTTCAGCCCACGGGCGCTGCGCTCGATGAGCCGCACGCCGAGCTGCTCTTCCAGGTCGGAGATGCGCCGCGACAAGGTCGCCTTCGATTTGCCGCTGGCACGGCTCGCCTTTCCCAACCCCCCGCTCGTCGCGACAAGCGCGAAATCGGCCACTGCGTTCAGATCCATGCTGTTCCATATTTGAAACGGTGTATCTACATTTTGGCGCCTTTGTTTTACTGGTGCAACAGCCTATCTTCTCGTCATCGCAACTTGATACGAGGAACTTCAAATGAGCACCACCCAACAACGCGCTGTACTGATCCGGGCTTATGGAGGCGCCAGCGCCGCCGAAGTGGCCGAGATCGCCAAGCCGGAAGCCGGGCGCGGCGAAGTCCTGGTCCGGGTTCGGGCCGCGGGCGTGAACGGCATCGACTGGAAGGTCCGCGAGGGCTATGTCCGGGATGCCTTCCCGCTTCAACTGCCGGCCGTGCTGGGCATCGAACTGGCGGGCGTGGTCGAGGCCGTCGGCCCCGGCGCCTCCCGCTTTCGCGTCGGCGACCGCGTCATGGGCCCGCTGGGCCGGCTCGGCGCCTACGCCGAGTTCGTGGCGGTCGACGAAGGCAACCTGRCTCGCACGCCTGACGGTCTCGACGACGTCCAGGCAGCCGCCATTCCCGTGGCAACCGTGGCGGCCTGGCAGAGCCTGCATCTCGCCGGCCCCATCCTCCCCGGCCAGCGGATCCTGATCCACGGCGCGGCGGGTGGGCTCGGCGGCCATGCCGTGCAGTACGCGAAGCGGGCGGGCGCCGAGGTCTTCGCGACCGCTGCCACGGCCCACGTGAAGTACGTGCGCGGTCTCGGCGCGGACCACGTCATCGACCACCAGACCCAGCGCTTCGAGGACATCGCCCGGGACATCGACCTGGTGCTCGACTACGTCGGAGGTGAAGTCCTCGATCGCTCATGGCAGGTCCTGACGCCGACCGGCGCGATCGTCGGCACCTCGTCCCCCGACATCCTGGCGCGCACGCCGGCGGGCCGCCGCGGCCTGTGGTTCATGAACAAGGCGGACACCGCGCTGCTGGAAACGCTGGCGGCCGATGTCGCGGCCGGCACGCTGAAGTCGCCGGTCAGCGAGGTGGTCGGCTTCAAGGACATCCCGGCGGCCATCGAACGCAATCGCACCGCCTCGCGCACCGGCAAGGTCGTGGCGGAGTTTTCCCGCTGATCCCTCTGAACCATCCGATCCATCATTCACTGGAGATTCACATGAGCATCCTCGTCACCGGTGCCACCGGCACCATTGGTTCCCTCATCGTTCAACGCCTGGCCGACGCCRGCGCCAGCGTCAAGGCCCTCGTTCGCCAGCCGGGCAAGCGCAGCTTCCCCGCAGGCGTCACCGAAGTGGTCGGCGACCTGACCGACGTGCCCTCGATGCGCGCCGCGCTGTCGTCGGTGCGAACGCTGTTCCTGCTGAACGCCGTGACGCCCGATGAGGTGACGCAAGCCCTCATCGCGCTGAACCTGGCGCGCGAGGCCGGCATCGAGCGCGTCGTCTACCTGTCGGTGATCCACGCCGACCAGTACACGAACGTGCCCCACTTCACGAGCAAGTACACGGTCGAGCGCATGATCGACAGCCTCGACATGCCGGCGACCATCCTGCGTCCGGCCTACTTCATGCAGAACGAAGGCACGGTCCGGCAGGTGATCGAGGGCTACGGCGTCTACCCGATGCCGATCGGCTCGGCCGGCGTCTCGATGATCGATGCGCGCGACATCGCCGACCTCGCCGTCGCCGAGCTGTTGCGCCGCGACAGGGCACCTGCACCGCTGCCGCGAATGACGCTGGACCTGGTCGGCCCGCAAGCGCTGACGGGCACTTCCGCGGCAAAGGCCTGGAGCTCCGCCCTCGGTCGCGAAATCGCCTACGGCGGCGACGACGTGGCTGCCTTCGAAGGGCAGATGGCGTCGTTCAGCCCGGCCTGGCTGGCCTATGACATGCGCCTGATGATGGCCGGCATCCAGAAGTACGGCATGCGGGGCGAAGACGGCGCGGTGGATCGCCTGCAGGCGATCCTCGGACGCCCGCTGCGCACCTACRCCGCCTTCGTGGCGGAGTCCGTCGCCGCAGCCTAGAGTGCCTGCTGGAGCTCAGGCGGCGCCACGTCGTCCACGAAATCGAACCCCTCCGTACGCGCGTCCTTGTCGATCGAGGGTTTCAGCTTGCGGGCCGCTGCCAGATCCTGCTGTCCGGCG
Source organism: Rhizobacter sp. P3_C12 (assembly GCF_056402735.1). Classification (NCBI taxonomy): domain Bacteria; kingdom Pseudomonadati; phylum Pseudomonadota; class Betaproteobacteria; order Burkholderiales; family Sphaerotilaceae; genus Rhizobacter; species Rhizobacter sp. P3_C12. Next base: position 5,202 of record NZ_JBFUGW010000058.1, on the reverse strand, counting down.
GAGCTGTCGTTCAGACGCAGCTTCGCCAGACCTCGCCCGTACAGCGAAAAGGGCAGCGCCTTCACCTTGATCGCGCCATCGAAGGCCTCCGTGGCCTTTGCCGCATCCCCCACGCGCAAGTAGGTCCAGCCAAGGCTGTCGCGATATGCCGCCGACCCCTCGTCCAGGTCCACCGCTCGTTTGCAATCCTGCAGGGCCTGCGTCAATTCCATGTTGAGCCGCGTGCGCATCCAGCAGCGGCTGTTGAGAACGCTGGCGAGGCGCGCGTCTCTCTGGTGGGTATTCACCCAGAGATCGAATTGCCGCAGAGCCTGCGGGGCGTGGGAAAGCACGGCGTGCAACTCTGCCATGTCCGCACGCAGGGCAGAGGATGGCGGCAACACCTCGTCGAGTCGTGCAAGATCAGCCTGCGCGCCCGATGGATTGTCGAGCGCCACTCTCACCCAGGCGCGGCGGAAGCGCGCCTCGTTCAGCTGGGGATCAAGTCGCAAGGCCTCGTCCAGATCGGCGAGCGCGGCCTGTGACTTGCGCATCATCAGATGCAGCCGCGCCCGGGCATACAGGTAGTCGGCCACCTCGGGTGCCAACTCGCAGGCTCGGTTCAGGTCTTCCAGGGCACGAGCGTAATTCCCCGCCGCCATGGCAGCGGATCCCCGACGCGCCAAGGCATCGGCATCGTCCTTCCCGACATCTTTCGGCAGTGCTGCATAACGAGCGTCGTACTCGCCCGGGGCCGCTCGAGCGAACGCGAACGGGGCGACGCCATTCCAGGTGGCGTAGACCTTGTCCTGCAGGCGTGAAACATAGATGCGGTGCGACAGAAAATAGTCCAGCCCCAACAACATGCCCTGCTCCGAATCGTCGGCATCGTCGATCTCCAGGCGGGTGTTGACGATCTTCTCCCCRCCCAGTTCGAACAACGCGACGGGGCCTGCCCACGACTTCACCCGGCCTTCCCCAGCACCGCCGACGCGCCCCAGAGGCGTCAGGCTGCTCTCGTCGATGCCGGCGCGGCGGGCAGCCGCCAGCGTCAACGACGTGTGTGGCGCTCCGGTGTCCATCAGCGCCATCGTGCGCTTGCCGTTGATGCGGACTGCCACACGGATGGCCGTGTCCCTGTCATGCCGGGTCGTCCCGAGCGGTGCTTCGATCACCGGGGCCTCGCCGGCCCAATGGGCGAAGTTGGTCTCGGCACACTCACCCTTCGGAAAACTCAGGCGCACGATGCCGTGCGCCAGGTCGTACTCGGTGTCCGCCATCGACAGGATGTTGCGGCCCAGAATCCCCATGATGCCGGCGCCCAGCTCGTTGCCACCGACGATGAATTCCACGTTGTTCAATTCAGCCCCGAGCAGTCCCAGGGTTTGAACGCGTGTCAGCTTCGCATGGATACGCCCCGTGTAGCCCTCGATGCGCATGCCATACGGCAGACTGCGCAACGACAGATTCAGCTGTGTCGCGGTGGATTCGCTGAGCATGCTGAAGAAGGCGCCACTGTCCACCAGCATCGGCACCTCGGTCCCGTTGAGGGTCAGGATTGCAATCGGGCGCTGGTCGACGACGCGCACCGGGATCTCCATCTGCTTGAGATCGCAGCCGGCCCACGTCGACGATGCCGCCAGCAAGGCCGGCACTGCCACCAGTGCCGACGACACCCGGCACAACAGGAGCCGGCAAGCGCCGGACACGCCCACGCCAATTCGCAGCCAGCGACTACGCCATTGCATCAATATTTCCCCCTCGGTGCTCGTGTGGATTTGGCAAGGCCGCCGCCCGCAGACACAGGAACGGCAGAGGTTCCCTATGTCCGCCGCCGCGAGGTTCACATTCTCTCCGACGTCAACTGCGGCTGCATACCCCTGGTACGGCCTTCGCCAGCTCCAGCTGGTACTGCTCCCATCCCGACGCGGGCACGACCTCATCGGCACGGGCCGTGACCTCGTCCAGCCGCGCACACAACCGCTCGGCCACGTCGTGTGCATCGCCCAGGTGCAGGCCCTGCGTCATCGTGATGTTCGCGCTCTCGAAGCTGCCCGCGCCCGCCAGCAGGATCATGCGCGTGGGGGCCTCGTCGCCGACCAGCGCGAGCAGCGCCGGGCTCACGCGCTCGGCGCCCAGCCGGGCCAGCGCCTCGGGCGGCAGCACGCCTTCGGTCATGCCGGTCGCGGCGGTGGGCGCCAGGCAGTTCACGTGCACGCCATACTTCGCGCCTTCCAGTGCCAGCGTCTGCATCAGCCCCACCAGGGCCATCTTCGCCGCGCCGTAGTTCGACTGGCCGAAGTTGCCGTACAGCCCGCTCGACGAGGTCGTCATCACGATGCGGCCGTGGCGCTGCGCCTGCATCTGCGCCCACACCGCCTTCGTCGCATTGACGGCACCCATCACGTGCACGTCGAACACCAGCCTGAAGTCGTCGAGCGACATCTTCGCGAAGCTCCGGTCGCGCAGGATGCCGGCGTTGTTCACCAGGATGTCGATGCGCCCCCAGCGCGCCACCGCCGCATCCGCCATCGCCTGCATGTCGCCCGGCACCGTCACGTCGCCGAGCTGCACCAGCGCCTCGCCGCCGCGCTGGCGGATCTCGCCGGCCACGGCCTGCGCCGCGGCACCGTCGTCGCGCCCCGCGAGGTCATTCACGACCACCCGCGCCCCATGGCGCGCCAGCTCCAGCGCATGCGTGCGGCCGAGCCCACCGCCGGCGCCGGTCACGATCGCCACCTTGTCCTTCAGGTGCTTCTTCATGCGTCCCGTCCCTTCAGCGCCAGCATCGCGCGCACCTCGGCCGGCGTCGCGACCTCCAGCGACAGCTCCTCCAGGATGCGGCGGATCTTGCGCACCTGCTCGGCGCACGAGCGCGCGAGGCGCCCCTTCTCCAGGTACAGGCTGTCCTCCAGGCCGACCCGCACATTGCCGCCCAGCACCGCGGCCATCGTCAGCAGCGGCATCTGGTGGCGTCCGGCTCCCAGCACCGAGAAGCGGTAGTTCTGGCGGCCGAACAGGCGGTCGGCCGTCGTGCGCATCGTCACCAGGTTCTCCGGGTCCGCGCCCAGCCCGCCGAGGATGCCGAAGATGCTCTGGATGAACAGCGGTCCCTCGACCAGCCCTTCGTCCATGAAGTGGGCCAGCGTGTAGAGGTGGCCCACGTCGTAGCACTCGAACTCGAAGCGCGTGCCGCAGCCCTGGCCCAGCACCTCGAGGATGTGCTTGATGTCGCGGAAGGTGTTGCGGAAGATCAGGTCTTCCATGCCCTCGATGTGCGGCTTCTCCCAGTCGTGGCGCCACTCGCTGTACTTGCGCGCCATCGGGTGGATCGAGAAGTTCATCGAGCCCATGTTCAGCGAGCACATCTCGGGCCGCGCCTGCAGCGGGTAGGCCAGGCGCTCGTCCAGCGTCATGCGCGTGCTGCCGCCGGTGGTGATGTTGATCACCGCGTCGGTCGCGGCGCGGATGCGCGGCACGAACTGGTCGAACACCTTCGGGTCCGGCGTCGGCCGGCCGTCGACCGGGTCGCGTGCATGCAGGTGCAGGATGGCCGCGCCGGCCTCGGCCGCCTCGATGGCCTGTTCGGCGATCTGGTCCGGCGTCAGCGCGAGGTGCGGGGACATCGTCGGCGTGTGGACCGAGCCGGTGACGGCGCAGCTGATGATGACCTTGTCGGGGGGTGTTGCCATGGGCTCTCCGGGAGTTTGAAATTTCAGACGGCGAGCCACTGCTGCTGCATCGAGGTGTCGGCCAGCAGCTGCGCCGGACTGCCCTCGAAGACGATGTGGCCGTGGCCCATCACGCAGACGCGGCTCGACACCTTCAGCGCGATGGCGAGCTTCTGCTCCACCAGCACGACCGAGACGCCGTGCCGCTGCATGTCCTGGATGCACTCGGCGACCTGCGCGACGATCTTCGGCGCCAGGCCTTCGGTCGGCTCGTCGATCAGGATCGCGAGCGGGTTGCCGAGCAGCGAGCGGCACATCGTCAGCATCTGCTGCTCGCCGCCGGACAGGCTGCCCGCCTTGGTGCCGCGGCGCTCCTTCAGGCGCGGGAACCAGTCGAACATCTGCGCCACGCTCCAGCGCACCGCGCCGGCCACCGGCGGCTGCTCGCCCATGCGCAGGTTCTCGTCCACCGTCAGGTTCGCGAACACCTCGCGCTCCTCGGGCACATAGGCCAGGCCCGCGCGGCAGATGGCATGCGGTGGCGCGCCGGCGAGCGCGCGGCCTGCCAGCTCGATGCGGCCGGCGCTCGGCGGCACCAGGCCCATCAGCGCCTTCAAGGTGGTCGATCGGCCCGAGCCGTTGCGACCCAGCAGGCTGACGACCTCGCCGCGGCCCACCTGCAGGCTCACGCCGCGCAGCACGTGGCTCTTGCCATAGTGGGCATGCAGGCCGTCCACGCGCAGCAGCGGCTGCCCCTCGATGGCGCTCATGCGTCGTGCTCCTCGCCCAGGTAGGCCTCGCGCACACCCTGGTGGCTGCGGATCTCGGCCGGCGTGCCGGTCGCGACGAGCTGCCCGTAGACCAGCACGCTGATGCGCTCGCCGAGCGAGAACACCACGTCCATGTCGTGCTCCACCAGCAGCAGCGTGCGCCCTGCCGTCACCTCGCGGATCAGCGCCGCGGTGTACTGCGTCTCCTCGCTCGACATGCCCGCCATCGGTTCGTCGAGCAGCACCACCTGCGGGTCCGAGGCCAGCGTCATCGCGAGCTCCAGCGAGCGCTGGCCGCTGTAGCTCATCTCGCCGCCCAGCGTGGCCGCGTGCTGCTGCAGCCGCACGCGTTCGAGCAGCCGATCGGTCTCCTCGCGGATCGCCCCCATGCGCTCGATGCGGCGCCACACGTTGTACTGCAGGCGATGGCGCTGCATCACCGCGATGCGCACGTTCTCGAACACGGTCAGCTTCGGGAAGATGTTGGTGATCTGGAACGAGCGCGCCAGGCCGCTGCGGTTGACGCGCTGCGGCGACCAGCCGTCGATGCGCTGCCCGCCCAGCACGATCTCGCCCGCGCTCGGCCGCAGGTTGCCGGAGATCAGGTGGAACAGCGTCGACTTGCCGGCACCGTTCGGGCCGATCAGTGCGTGGCGCTCGCCGGCCCGCAGTTCGAGGTCGACCCCGCGKATGATCTCGACCGGGCCGAAGGATTTGCGCAGGCCGCGAATGCGCAGGATCGGGTCAGGGCTCACGTCGCTCATGCCGCACTCCCGAAGCGG
>NZ_JBFUGW010000057.1:0-28112 GCF_056402735.1 Rhizobacter sp. P3_C12 | reverse complement strand
GTGCCGGCGATGCTCGATGCGATCGAGGCGCTCGGCCTGCGCTGGGGCATCGTCACGAACAAGGCGCAGCGTTTCACGAACCCGCTGGTGAAGGCGCTGGGGCTCGGTGCGCGGGCCGGCGCGGTGGTGAGCGGCGACACGACGCCGCACTCGAAGCCGCACCCGGCGCCGCTGCTGGAGGCGGYGCGGCAGATGGGCGTGGCAGCAGATGATTGCGTGTACGTCGGCGACGACCTGCGCGACGTGCAGGCGGGGTTTGCGGCCGGCATGGCGACGGTGGCGGCGGCCTGGGGCTACCTGGGTGTCGGCGAGCCGGTGGGGGCGTGGGGCGCGCAGCATGTCGTTCATTCGCCCGATGAGCTCTTGAAGCTGCTGGCGATGGCCTAAACTACGAAGTCCTGGGGCCGACCTGGTTTCGACGCGGGTGCGGATTCGGGATAGTGCATGTCGAGCACCAGTTCGCTCGTAAAACCACTGGATCGCATCAACTGCGAACGACGAAAAGTTCCTGCAAGCGGCTTAAACCCCGCCTAAGGGCTACCCCCCGCCGCGTAATACCGGTGGGCTTCGCAACAGCACGTCCATGGGCTGGGCTTGAGGGGCAACCTGAGAGCTGCGAAGTCATTCACATGGAATCGCTCTGAGCCGGGTCACTCGGTTCAAGGGCTAAATCAAGTGACTCGGGATGGGGGTAGCGTGCTGCTGCGCGACCACTGTCCTCAAAAACAAATCAGTCAGCTACACATGTAGACCTACTCGATGATGGCTTGCGGACGCGGGTTCGATTCCCGCCGGCTCCACCAGATGAAGGTCCGATGAGGACCGTGAAGTGCAAGAAGCCCTGACGCAGTGATGCGCCAGGGCTTTTTTTTGTTCGACGGCGAAATGCCGCGGGCCTCGGTCGCAACGGGTGCAGCCATCCGACAGCGACAATTCCCCGCATGAACATGCTCACCCGCATCCTCGCAACGACGATCCTGCTGGCCGCACCGTTTCTCGCCGTGGCTGCGCGCAGCACCCAGGTGGGCTCGCTCAGCCTGTCTCCAGACGGGCGATACGTCGCGGGCATCGCCTACACCGAATCGGCCACGGCTGCCTTCCTGATGGACCTCGAGGCCGATGCGGCCAATCTCCGGCTTCTCGCCAAGCCGGAGCGCGATCCGCGCTACGTGTACGGCCAGATCCCGATCGCGGTGAACTGGGTGACCAACGACCTTCTCGCGGTCGACTACAACAACCGCGAGTCGGTCTCGATCGATCTGTCCGGCAAGCAGGTCGCCTCGCTCGGCGAGCGCTTCATCCGGCGCATGAGCAAGGCCGGCCCGCTGGCCGAATCGGTGCTGGTCTACCGCGATGAGGAAGACGGCGACATCGACCTGGTGAATGCACGCACCGGCAACCGGCAACGATTCCGTGTTTCCCTGCCCGGCAAGCCCGCCGCCTGGGCGTTCGACGAATCGGGTGAGCTGCGCGCGGTCACGATGATCGATTCGAGCCGCTGGTCCGGCACCTCGAAGATCAGCAACTGGTACCGCCGTGCGGCGACACAGGACTGGCAACTCCTGCAGGAGTGGCCGGTGAGCGCATTGAACGAGGTCTGGTACCCCTTCGACGTGCTGCCGCAAGCCGACACGCTGGCGGTGTCTTCGCGTCAGGGGCGAGACACCTGGGCCGTCTTCAAGTACGACGCCGTCTCGCGCCAGCATGTCGAGTTGATGGCCGCGCATGCCCGTGACGACATCCTGCTGGTCGAAGGCCTCGATGCACCGAACGTCGAACGCGTGATCACCGGCGGTCTGCGTCCGCAAACCTTCTGGTTCGATGCGCGCTGGGCGAGCCTGCAGGCCGGCATCGATGCCGCGCTTCCGGGCCGCACCAATGACTTGCAGGGCGACAAGAACGGGCGCGTGCTGGTCACGTCGTATGGCGATGTCGATCCCGGTCGCTGGTACGTGCTGGACACCCGGACGTCCAAGCTGCGCGAGATCGTCGCGGCGATGCCGAAGATCGACCCGGCCGGCATGCACACCAAGCAGACGATGCGGTATGCGGCGCGCGACGGCCTGAGCATCCCGGCCTACCTCACGCGGCCCGCCGGTTCCGATGGCCAACCGGCGCCGACCGTGGTGCTGATCCACGGCGGCCCGCATGTTCGCGACCGATGGGACTGGGACCAGGAAGTCCAGATGCTCGCGGAGTCCGGCTATGTGGTCTTCCAGCCGCAGTTCCGCGGCTCGAGCGGGTTCGGCCGCCGCTTCGAGGATGCCGGCTATCGCCAATGGGGCCGCAGCATGCAGGATGACATCGCCGACGGCGTCCGATACCTCGTCCAGGAAAAGATCGCCGACCCCGCGCGGGTGTGCATCGTCGGGGCCAGCTACGGCGGCTATGCGGCGATGTGGGGCGCCATCAAGACGCCCGAGTTGTACCGATGCGCCGCCAGCTTCGCGGGGGTCAGCGACCTGGCCGACTGGCTGTCGAGCGGCCTCTGGGACGACACGAGCCCCGTCACGCGCGCGATCCGGCGAGACCGCATCGGCGACCCCGACAAGGACCGAATCGCGCTGGACGAGATCTCGCCGCTCAAGCATGCGGACCGCCTGCGCACGCCGATCTTCATTGCGCATGGAAGCCTGGACCGGCGCGTGCTGGCGTCGCAAAGCCGGGCGATGGTGGAGGCGCTGAAGCGCGCCGGTCAGCCGGTGGAATGGATGTGGTTCGACGAGGATGGGCACGGATTTTCGACGGCGAAGTCACGCGTGCGGTACTACGCGGCCCTCCTCGATTTCCTGGGTCGCCATCTCGCCCCTCCGCAGCAGCAGGCCGAGAAGGCTCCATGAACCGGCTGGCAGCAATTGCAGCTGCTTTGGCATGGCTCCCCCGCAAGAGGGTTTGAGGTCCGCGAATGTTGGTCGTACGCTCCCGGCCACTCACGGAGGAGTCCCACATGACCTTGAAAGCAACGCTCGCCGCCCTGGCGCTCGTGGCCGCCGCGGCGGCCGTCCACGCCCACCCCCGCCCGGGCAACGATGCCCCGACATTCACCGAGATCCGCCGCGCCGTGCACACGGGCGGCACCGTCACGCTGAAACCCTTGGTCGACGACGCCGACCAGCGCGGCCCGCACCGCATCGAACTGCTGTCGGCCCCGCAGTCCGGCTCGGCCGCCGTCTCGCCCGATGGCCGGCACGTGATCTACGCCGCACCGGCCACCGCGGGCACCGATTCCTTCACCTACCGCGCCACCGACCGTGGCGGCCTCGCCGTCGAAGGCACGGCCCGCATGGTGGTCTACGACGATGCCGCGCTGGCCACCTGCCGGCAGGACAGCACCGTCACGCCAGAGGGCGTGCTGGGCCCGCGCACCAAGTCCAACGGCTGCGCCTACTACGGTCAGACCCCGACGCGCATCTCGATCGACGGCCCGGTGACGATGGATTACTTCGTCAACTGGCCGTCCGACGGCAGGCCGCCGAAGGCGGTGGTGGTGCTGCTCGGCGGCGGCGACTTCAACATGGCCATCCGCGGCAACCTGGACACCGGTGCCGGCGACGTGACCGGCGGTGCCAACAACTTCGTCGTGCGCACTGCGCAACTCGTGGCCGATGCGGGCTACCTCGCCGTGGCGCTGGACCGGCCGGTGCCCGGCCCGCGCCTGGCGCCCGGCTCGACGAACGTGACCACCGCGACCGACTACTACCGCGTGTCGGTCGACCATGCGGTCGACATCCTCCGCGTGCTCGAATCGCTCGGCACCGGCCGCCTGCCGGTGTTCCTGTCCGGCACCAGCCGCGGCGCGATCTCGGTGGTGGCGCAGAACCTCATCGCGACCGGCATCGTCAGTTCCAGCACCGTCACCCTGGACCTCAGCGACGGTACTCACCGCCTGTGGGTGGGCAAGCCTGGCGTGCCCACGTTGCAGCCCTCGTACGTGCGCCGTCCCACGCAGGTGGTGTGGCATGCCGAAGACGGCTGCGCCGGTGTCTCGCCGGCCGGATCGCGCGCGTTCTACGACAGCCTGGTCGCCACCGGCAACGATGCGTCGTTCAGCATCGGCAGTGGCGGCGTGCGCGTCACCACCGCGGGCAACGGCGTGTCGCCCGACGTCTGCGGGGCGCTGAGCTACCACGGCTTCATGGGCATCGAGAACACGGTCGTCGGCGCCATCACCGGCTGGCTCGACCAGCGCGTGGCCGCGCTCGGCCACGACACGCCGCCCCACGCGGCCTCCGCCGAGGTCCGCACCGCCGCCGGCGTGCCCGCGCAGATCCACCTGGCCCGGCTCACGCACGACCGCGGCTGGGGGCCGTTGTCATACGCGTTGCCCGGCACCGCCACCAGCTTCGGCGGCCAGGCGGTGTTGAACGGCCGCACCGTCACCTACACGCCGCCGGCCGGCATGACCAGCGGCACCGACTACTTCGTCTACGCCGTCACCGACCGGCACGGCGGTGTCGGTGCCGCGGTGGTGACGGTTCACATCGGCGACTGAAGGCCCGGTCAGGGCGCCGCGGCCTTGTTCACCGCGATCGCGGCGCGGAACAGCGCCTTCAGCGCCTCGGCGTCCGGCGTGTCGCCTTCATGGAAGTCGATCGCGCGGCGCACGTTGCCGTCGAGGCTGGAGTTGAAGAGGCCCGCGGGGTCCGGCACCGAGGCGCCCTTCGCGAAGGTCAGCTTGACGACCTTCTTGTAGGTCTCGCCGGTGCAGATCAACCCGTGGTGCGACCAGGCGGCGGTGCCCCATTTCCATTCCTCGGTCACGCCGCGTTCGGATTGCGTGATCAGCTTGCGAAGTTTCGAGAGCATCTCGCCGCGCCAGTCGGCAAGGCCTGCGATCTTCTCGTCGATGAGTTCGGACGGTGTCGGCATCGCGCGATCGTACCGCCTAGACTTCGGCGATGGACATCCATCACGACGATTGGGCGACCCCGTTCGAGCGGGGCAACGGCAACCAGACCACCACCTGGCGTGCCTGCATCGATTTCCACCAGCGCCTGGCGCAGGCCTTCGGTGGGTGGCTGCGCTTCGAAGAGGCCGGCCGATCCGACGCCGGCGTGCCGATCCACGTCGGCGTGTTCTCGACCGACGGCGTCTTCGACCCGCAGGCGGTGAAGGCCGCCGGTCGCCCGGTGTTCTTCAACAACAACGGCATCCACCCCGGCGAGCCCGAAGGCATCGATGCCTGCATGGCGCTGCTGCGCGACCTGTGCCTCGATCCGGCGCGGCGCGCGGCGCTCGGGCGCACCGTGCTGGTCTACATCCCCGTCTACAACGTCGATGGCGCGCTGAACCGGCAGGACACCAGCCGCGTCAACCAGAACGGGCCGGAGGCCTTCGGCTTCCGCGGCAATGCGCGCCACCTCGACCTGAACCGCGATTTCATCAAGGCCGACAGCCTGAACACCCGCACTTTCACGCAGGTGTTCACCCGCTGGGACCCGGACGTGATGGTCGACACCCACACCTCGAACGGTGCCGACTACCAGCACGTGGTGACGCTGATCGCGACCCAGCCCGACAAGCTCGGCGGCCGCACCGGAGCGCACCTGCGCGAGGCGATGCTGCCCGCGCTGTACGCCGGCATGGCGCAGCGCGGCTTCCCGATGTGCCCGTACGTGAACACGCTGAAGGAGATCCCGGACGACGGCATTGCCGACTTCCTCGACTCGCCGCGCTTCTCCACCGGCTACGCGGCGCTGCACCACACGATCGGCTTCATGCCCGAGACGCACATGCTGAAGGCGTTCGAGGCGCGCTACCACGGCACGCGCGCGCTGGTGGAGGCGGCGCTCGCGCACACCGTGGCGCACGGCGACGCGATCCGCGCCGCGCGCGCGGCCGATCGCGCGGCGGTGGCGGGTGGCGCGGCGGTCGCGCTCGATTGGCAGCTCGACCTGCAGCGCAGCCGGCCCGTGCGCTTCGGCGGCTTCACCGCGGTGCATGAACCGAGCCGCCTCGGCGGCTACCAGCGCTTGCGCTACGACCGGCATGCGCCGTGGGAGAAGGACATCGCGTACTTCGACCGCTGGCAATCCACCACCAGCGTGCGGCCGCCGCGTGCCTACCTGCTGCCGCAGGCCTGGCACGACGTGGTGCTGCGCCTGCAGGCGCATGGGGTGGGCCTGCAGCGCGTCGCGCGTGCCGACCGCGTGCGGGCCGAGGCCTGCCGCATCGTGCACTTCGAGAAGCGGCGGGCGCCGTTCGAAGGCCGGCACCTGCACGATGTGCTGGAGGTCGCGATCGAGGCACGCCTCTTCGACGTGGCCGAAGGCGACTGGCTGGTGCCGCTCGGCGGGCCGCACGACCGCTTCATCGTCGAGGTGCTGGAGCCGCTGGGCATCGACAGCCTGTTCCGCTGGGCGTTCTTCGACAGCGTGCTCGACAAGAAGGAGGCCTTCAGCGACTACGTGTTCGAGGACGAGGCCGAGCGGCTGCTGGCCGAGGAGCCCGGCCTGCGCGATCGCTTCGATGAATGGAAGGCAGCCCACCCCGGCTTGCTCGGCGATCGCGACGCGGTGCTCGGCTTCATCTTCCTCGCCGCACAGCGCTACGCGGAGCCCGAATGGCGCCTGTATCCGGTGCTGCGCCTGCTCGAGCTGCCGCAAGCCTGAGCTGCCGCGCTCTCGATCAGGGGATCGGCGTCAGCACGAACGCGTGCTGCTGTCCGGCGATGGTGCCGGTGCCGGCGATCTGCCCCGCATCGTTCAGGTACAGCTTGTCGGCGTTGATGTTCGACAGCCCCGGCACCGCGCTGTTCAGGTTGACCATCACGCCGCCGGCGTAGAAGAACGGCTGCTTCGCGCCGCTCGCGATCGTCGAGCTGCCGACGACCTGGCCCGGCGCATTGACAGCGGTCGCGATGCTGGTGGTGCCGCCCAGCGTGCCCAGGTCCGTCATCGTCGTGCCGTCGTGCAGGAAGGCATGCGTCTGGTTGGCGGCAGTGCGTGCCGAGCCGACGACGTGCCCGTGCCGGTTGATCGCCTTGCCGAGGCTGCTGCTGCCGCCCAGCGTGCCCAGGTCGACCATGCCCTGCGCGCCGAGCAGGAACGCATGGCCGATGCCGGCCGCGGTGGCGCTGCTGCCGGTGACCTGGCCGCTGTCGTTCACCGCGAAGGCATTGCAGAAGCTGCCGCCCAGCGTGCCCGGGTCGATCAGGCCGCCGCCGCTCGACAGGAAGCAGCGCGCCTTGCCCGCGGTGTCGTAGGCGGAGCCGACGACCAGCCCGGCGTTGTTGATGGCATACGCCTGGCTGTAGTCGCCGCCGTAGGTGCCCAGGTCGGCCATGCCGGCGGCGGTGGCGAGGAAGGCGTGGTCCTTGCCGTCGGCGCGGCGCGAGTAGCCGGCGAACTGGCCGCTGTCATTGATCCCCACGACGATCGCGAAGCTGCCGCCCAGCGTGCCCACGTCGGCCACGCCGGCGGGCGACAGCAGCGCGGCATCGGTCGCCGTGCCATCGGCGCTGAGCACGCTGCCCGCCGCGACGCCGCTGGCATTGACGGCGAGGGCGCGGCCGAGCCCCGGGCTCAGCACGGTCGCGATGCCGGCCGTCCAGATCACCGCGCGCGGCGAGCCGTCGGTCGCTTCGGCATAGCCGACCACCTGGCCCGCGCCGTTGATGCCGTCCGCGACGCTGGCGGCGCCGCCCACCGTGCCCAGGTCGGTCAGCGTCCAGCCCGCGGCGAATGTGGACGTGGCGGCCATCAGCGACACCAGGCCCCCCGCTGCACGCGCTGCAATCTGCAGCAGCTTCGTCGTCTTCATCGAACCTCTCCCGTTGAGCGCCGTGCTGGCGCGGCGCCATTTTCGGCGGCGCCCGGCGGGAAGGCACTGCGTGTCAGTGGGATTGCCTTCCGGCCCAGGGTGTTGTCAGCCACGCGAGCCAGCGGGGGCGCCAGGCCAGCGCCTGCGCCACCAGCAGGGCCGATGCCGCCAGCGACATCACCCACACCAGCACCGCCATCGTCACGTGATCGGCGAGCAGGCAGACGCCGAACGACACCGCCAGCGCGGCGCCGCCCAGCACGCGCAGGCCGATCGCGGTGCGCCGGCCCGGCCCGGCCGCGCTGCCGCGCACCTGCTGCCAGTGCACTTCCATTGCCAGCGCCAGCCACGCGATGCCGCCGGCGCTGCACAGCAGGGCGAGGGTCAACAGCAGGCCCTTATGCATTCGCGGTCTCCGCGTCGTCCGGAGCCGCTGCGTCGGTCTCGGTTGCCGCAACGCGCGAACCCGCGCGGCGCCGCAGTGCGACGGCGGCCGTCGCGGCGATCGCACCCGCCACCAGCAGCGCCAGGTCGAGCCCCGCCACCGGCCAGAAGCGCTCGCCGAGCGTCTTGACGAGGTGATCCCCTGTCGTGATCCAGTTCAGCGCCACCGCGGCGAACGCCAGCACGGCGATGGCACCGCATTGCTCGGCCCAGGCCGGCGACAGCCGCGCCTCGCGCACCGGCGCGCTGCGCCACAGCGCATGCGCGGCCGCGATCACCCAGGCGCCCCAGAAGCTCGCCTTCTCCCAATCACCGCGCTGCGCCATCTCGGTGGGCAGCAGCCGGTTCGCGACCAGGATGGCCAGCGTCGCGACCAGCATGCCGGTCACCGTGGCCACCGCCACCGCATCGGCCCAGCGCGCGCCGCCAGTGCCGGCCCTGGCATGCTGGCGCTTGCGCTTCTCGACGAAGAAGATGAAGCCGGTGGCGATGCAGAGGCAGCCCGACAACCCGCCGAACACGTAGAACCAGCGCAGCAGCCAGTGCTCGAAATGCTGCAGGTRCAGGCCGGTCAGGAAGTCGTTGACGCCGGCCACCGCGCTCGGCGCCGGCTCCTCGAGCAGCACGCGGCCGGTGCTGCCTTCGAAGTGGATCGGCTGGCCGACCAGCGTCACGCGGTCGCTGCCGGCGCGGTACAGCGTGACATAGCTGTTGCGGTCGCCGACGTGATTCACGTACAGGTAGCCGACCTCGCCGGGCAGGCCGCGCGCGGCCCAGCGGCGCTTCGCCTCGACCACCATCGCATCGACCGATGCGAGCGGCGCCTGCACGCCGGCCGGCTTGAACGGCAGGCCCTTCGCCTTCGCGTCGGCCATCGCCGCCGCCATCGCCTGCGGCTTCAGCAGCGTCTCGGAGACCGGCAGGTAGATGCTCGCGAACACCGTCAAGCCGGTCAGCGCGAACATGAAGTGGAAGGGCAGCGCGACGACGCCGGTCAGGTTGTGCAGGTCGAGCGTGCTGCGCTGCACATGCTTGCGCGGGCGGAAGGTGAACAGCTCGCGGAAGATGCGGCGGTGGATCACCACGCCCGAGACCAGCGCCGCCAGCATCACCAGCGCCGCGAAGCCGACGATCCAGTAGCCGAGGTCCTTCCAGGTCAGGTTCAGCCCGTAGTGCATCGGGTAGAAGAACTCGCTGCCGATCTTCAGCCGGTCGTCCGGCAGCAGCCGGCCGTTGCGCGGGTCGATCGTCACATGGCCATGCACATGGTCGTCGGGGTCGTCCGGGTTGTTCGGCACCGCGTACTCGGCGTACAACGACAGCACCGGGTCGCGGTGTGTCGTGTAGGCGCCCCAGTTCATCGGGGTGAGCGTCGCCGGCAGCGGGCCGCGCACGCGCTTCGCTGCGGCCTGCAGCTCGTCGGCCTCGGGCGCCATGCGCGCGAAGATCGGCGCGAGCATCGTGTCGAACGACGACATCGGCTGCGGCGCGAAACGCGTCTCGGGGATCGCCCAGCGGTCGATCTCGCGGTCGAACACCGACAGCGAGCCGAAGAAGAAGACGACGATCAGCACATAGCCGAGCACCAGCCCGAACCAGGTGTGCAGCCACGTCATCGACAGCCGGAAAGTGGGGAACATGGTGCGTGTCCGATGTCAGGTGGCGGGCAGCCGGGTCATCCACCAGCCGAGCCCGGTCATCGCCGCGCCGCCGCCGAACAGCACGAGCCAGACGCGCGCCGTGCTCGCGGCCCCGAACGACCAGCAGAACACGACGAGGTAGACCAGGAAGGCCACCAGGTAGAGCAGCGTCTGCGCATCGGCATACGGCATGCCGGCGGCCAGCAGCAGCGCGATGCCCAGCACCACGAAGCCCCAGGTGAAGGACCAGCCGCCGAGCACGCCGGCAGCAATGCGGGAGACGATCTGGATCCTTCGCATGGGAGCCGCGTCATGGGGCGCCGACAAGGCGCCGATAAGAATGATTCTTATCATTATCCACGAAGGAGGCGCCTCTCCCGAGGCGCCTGCCGAGCTGCCCGCTGGCGCGGTGCCTACTTGAACTGGTAGCTCAGCGACGCGTAGTAGAAGCGCCCGCGCGGGTCGGCGAACGACGCCGCGTAGCCGGTGGCATGCGAGCCGTACGACGCGACCGCGGTGAACGGCGGTTCCTCGTCGAACAGGTTGCGCACGCCCAGGCGCACCGAGAAGTCCTTCAGGCCGGTGTAGACGCCCGAGAGGTTCCAGCGGCTCGAGTCCTTCACGTGGTACTCCTGGTGCACGCCGATGTTGGCATCGACCAGGTCGGCCGATTCGGTCCAGCCCTTCACGAACACGTTCTCGAGCGTCGCACCCCAGGTGTCGCGCTGCAGGTCGATGCTGAACGAATGCTGCCAGCGCGGGTGCGGCTGCACGCTGCCGCCGTCGCCGGCGGTGCCGGCGTAGTCGGTGAGCGGGCCGTCCTTCGAGGCCTGGCGCTTCCAGCTGTCCACGTAGGTGCCGTTCAGCGCGACCGTCAGCTTGCCGACCGAGGGCAGGGCCCAGCGCGTCGTCACGTCGATGTCGATGCCCGAGGTGCGCAGGTCACCCAGGTTCTCGACCGGCGTGTCGATGTAGCTGATGAAGCCGTCGGCCGTGCGGTGGATGCGGTTGCCGAACTTCGCCAGCAGCACCGGGTCGGTCAGGATCGCATCGCCCGTCACCACGCTGATCTGGTCCGTCTTCTTGATCAGCCACCAGTCGAGCGAGGTCGACAGCCACTTCACCGGCTCCAGCACGATGCCGGCCGAGAACTGCTTCGACTTCTCGGCCTTCAGGTCGCTCGACGACGAGAAGCGCTCGTTGAACTGGCTCTCGCAGCGCGAGTCGCCGGCGATCGGGCAGTTCGGGTCGCTCAGCGAGTTGGCGGTGTTGGTCATCGACGGCGGGCTGTTCACGTCCCACAGCGACGGCGCGCGGAAGCCGGTGCCGGCCGCGGTGCGCAGCAGCACCTCCTTGGCCGGCTGCCAGCGCAGGCTGGCGCGCGGGTTGAAGCTGGAGCCGAAGTCGTTGTAGCGGTCGTAGCGGGCCGCGAGGCCGGCCTCCCAGCCCTTGGCGAACGGGGCCGTGACCTCGGTGAACACCGCGATCACGTTGCGGCTCGCGCGCGTCTCGGGCACCGAGCCCTCGCCGCCGATGTGCAGGCCCTGGCGGTACTCATCGTTGACCGGCGTGTCCTTGGCCTGCTCGTGGCGCAGGTCGAAGCCGAACGCCGCCGCCAGTTGCCCGCCCGGCAGCTCGAGGAACTCCCGGCTCGCCTTGCCGTCGAGCACGGTCGTGGTGCTGGTGGACTTGCGCATCGTGCCTTCGAGCAGCGTCGAGCGCAGCAGTGCCTCGCCGGCCGCGTCGCTGGGGCCGAACGGGTTGATCTGGCCGGTGGCCAGCGCGGTGATGAACTTCGGCTCGCTGATGTAGCCCGAGTAGCTCAGCGTGCCCTTGCCGCGGGCCACCGTCAGCGCGGTGTCGTAGTCCCAGCCCTGGGTCGTGCCCTTGAGCCCGGCCACTGCGCGCACCTGCTCGTTGACGTTGTCGTTGATGCGGTTGCCCACCGGAACGGCCCGCATCGAGACCTCGGCCATGCCGCTCGCCGGCGGTGCATAGCCCAGCGTCGCCAGCAGCGCGGCCGGGTAGTAGGGGCTGGTGACGGGGATCGCGAAGCTCGGGTAGCTGGCGGTGTCGGGGTTCAGGTGCCCCGCGGTGGAGTCGATCGGCACCGGCGCGACGCGCCCGATGTTGTGGTTGCGTGCATACGAGGCCTCGGTGAAGAACTCGTTCTGCGGGTCCAGGCGAAGCGTCAGGCGGCCGAACAGGTCGCCCTTGGTCTGGTCGGGCATGTTGTCGAGCGTGGCCGAGTAGATGAAGCGGCAGGCCTGCTTCGGCTGGCCGTTCGGCGTGGTGCCCGCGGTGGTGACGACGGTGAACTTCGGATCGCAGGGCGCGAAGTTCGGGTCGTTGAAGCCGTTGGTGCCGAGGTAGGCGCCGGGGCTGATGCCGAAGTCGACCAGCCGGCCCGGGAAGCCGCGGCCCGAGGTCGGCGGCGCGGAGCCCGGGATCTCGGTGATGCCGCGGTTGTAGTAGCCCTGGTCGATCGCGCGGATGCGGGTGTTGTCCTGGTAGTTCGCGGTGAACAGCAGGTTGTAGCCGTCGCTCGGCAGGTCGCCTTGTCCGTAAGCGAGGCTCAGGCCGCTCTCCTTGCCGCCGACGTTCGCCTGCGTGTTGCCGTAGCGCACGGTCAGCTGTCCGCTTTTGTAGTCGCGGCGCGTGATGAAGTTGATGACGCCGCCGACCGCATCGGTGCCGTACACCGCTGACGCACCATCGCGCAGCACCTCGATGCGTTCCAGCGCGGCGAACGGGATGCTGTTCAGGTCGACCGCGACGGTGCCGCCGATGCTGCCGAACGGGTGGTTCGCGAGCCGCCGGCCATTCAGCAGCACCAGCGTCGAGTTGGCGCCCAGCCCGCGCATGTTGGCGTTCGAGGTGGCGTAGCCCGCGCCCTGGGTGGTGTCCGATTGCAGTCCGGTGCTGGCCGACACGCGCTGCAACAGCGCCTCGATGTTGGTCGCGCCGCTGCGCTCGATCTGCTCCTTCGTGATGATCGTGACCGGCAAGGCCGTCTCGGAGTCGACGCGCCGGATCGACGATCCGGTGATTTCCACGCGTTCCAGCTGCTGTTGGGTCGTGTCCTGGGCAGCTGCCTGCTGGGCGCTGGCCAAGGCCATGCCACTGCTGAAGGCCACGGTGATGGCCCGATGGATCCTGGTTCTTCTCTGCATGTGATCCTTCCCTCCTGGTGGGGTGGTGAGCGTGGACGGGGAACCGGGCGCCTGGCTCAGGGGCGCACAGTCGGTGTCGGCAGATGCCGCACCGTGACGGACTGTGGCTCGTGAGCAAGAAAAAGACCATGTGCGACGCACCATGTCAAACCCTGACATGCGCGCGCCATGCAGCAGCGAGCAGTCCTGCAAATGACTGCTGGGGCTCAACCTGTATGACGTGGGTCTGCGCCGCCATGTCGGCGCAACTTGCCGAGGCGGGTCTGGCTAGTGGGCGCGCTGGGTGCGCTTGCGCTTGATTTCAGGTTCCAGCCGGTAGACGTACGCAGTGGCTCCACCGGTATTCGGCAGGGCCGAGAACACCTGGTTGAGGACCACCGACCTGCCGGTGACGCTGCGAAGCGAGCGTACATCCGGGTCGTCTTCATCAATGACCGCAACGTCTTCCAGCGTGAAGCTGTTGACCGGCACCTTCTTGAGAAGGCGTTGGATCTTTCCGTAAAGCTTCGTCGGGCCGAGCGTCGGGAGCTCCTTGATCAGGAACCTGAGTCGAGGCTGTTCAGGTTCCCGGATGTGGGTCCAGAACGCGCCGCTGACCGTCAAGCCGGGCTCCCGATCCAAACTTGTGAAGAGGGTTCTTCCCTCTTCGATGAGCTGCTCGATGTTCACCATTGCTTCTTGATCCAAGTGAGCACGCCGGTCTTCGCGGTCACGCAGGCCTTGTAGTAGTCCCTCGCGACGACCTCGGTCGTTGCTGTCGTGACACATTCGACGGCGTAGCCCATCAGGTAGCGGGAGCCCGTGTACTGCCCTGCGTCGAGGAGCGTCTTGGCTTCCGCCACGCGCATCTTGCTCAGAAGCTGGAAGTCGTCCCTGTTCATCCGGGGAGATGGTAGCGGCCTGAACGCATCCAGTGAAGTGCGAGGACGCAAAGGCCCGGCTATGGCACCTTGGCGAGGCAGCGGCGAAGGTCAATGCGCCATCGAGCGGTCGAGCGCCTGCGAGAACGCGATGCTGTTGCCGTCCGGGTCCTTGATCATCACGACCTGGACCTTCGGGCTCGACATCGGCGTGCCGGCGTCGATGCCGGCCTTGCGAAGCTCAGCGATCTGCAATGCGAGGTCGGTCACTGCCAGCGTGACGGAGCCGTGCCCTGCACGCTCGCGCAATTGGTAGACCTGCAGCCAGCCGCCGCCTTCGAACTTCCATTCGGCGACTTCGGGCATCGGCCGCGAGTCGGCCGGCCGCCCGAACAGCTTCGCGTACCACGCGAGCGCGGACTGCAGATCGTTGACGGCCACGCTGGCAATCGCATTGTGGATGGACATGACGATCCTTTCGAGGCGCGGCTGGGTCGGCAAATGCTGCGCCGCCGTCGCCGCGGCGTCCCCCGGACAGTGCCGGGTTCGCACGTCGGCCCATGCCTACGGCGGCACCGGATGCTGCGGTAGGCTCCCGGGATGGATGAACTGCGAGCGTTGTCGACTTTCGTGCGCGTGGCCGAGCTCGGCAGCTTCAACAAGGCGGCGCAGGCGC
The DNA here is from genome assembly GCF_056402735.1 of Rhizobacter sp. P3_C12. Lineage (NCBI taxonomy): Bacteria > Pseudomonadati > Pseudomonadota > Betaproteobacteria > Burkholderiales > Sphaerotilaceae > Rhizobacter > Rhizobacter sp. P3_C12. Next base: position 13,558 of record NZ_JBFUGW010000057.1, on the reverse strand, counting down.
AGGCCACGACGCCGCAGGCGGTCAGCAAGACGATCCGCCAGCTCGAGCAGCACCTGGGCGTGCGGCTGTTCCACCGCACGACGCGCAAGAGCTCGCTGACCGAGGAGGGCGAGCGCCTGCTGCATGCGGCGCGGCCCAACCTCGACGGGCTCGTCGATGCGCTGACGCGCGCCCGCAGCGCGGTGCGCAGCGACGAGGGGCTGGTGCGCATCAGTGCGGCCGGCGYGGTGGCGCGCCTGGTGCTGGTGCCGATGCTCGCGGCGTTCCAGGCGGAGCACCCGGCGATCCAGATCGACCTGTTGCTGGAGGACCGCTTCACCGACCTGGTCGGCGAGCGCATCGACGTCGGCTTTCGCGCCGGCAACCCGCCCGAGGCGCAGGTCATCGCGCGCCGGCTGTTCACGATCCAGCAGATCGCGTGCGCGTCGCCGGGCTACTTCGAACGGCATCCCGCGCCCGAGCGATTGCAGGACCTGCTGCAGCACCGCTGCACTGCGTACCGACAGCCCGGCACCGGCCGCCCGATGCCGTGGGAGTTCGAGGTCGACGGCAGCGCGGTCTACCAGCATGTGCCGGTGGTGCTGTGCAGCAGCGAGCCCGAGGCCGACTGCCTCGCGGTGCTCGCCGGCATCGGCCTCGGCCAGGTCGACAGCATCAATGCCGCGGCCGCGTTGCGCGACGGCCGGCTGGTGCCGGTGCTGACCAGCCACGTCAGCGAGCGCATGGGCCTCTACCTGTACTACGCGCAGCGGGCCGACATGCCGGGACGCGTGCGCCGCTTCATCGACTTCAGCACGGCCTGGCTGCGCGACAGCAGGCAGTTCTGCGTACCGCCGGCCGAGCTGCGTGCGCTGGCCAGAAAGGCTCGTGCGGCACGCCGATGATTGGCAACTTCGGGTTGTCAAAGTAACGGCCTTGTGAGACTACCCAGGTTGAGGCTCGATTCCTAAAGTTCGTCCAAGCGTCGCTGTTGCGCCGCAGAACCCAAGGACGAAACTCATGGCCACCTCTTCGAATCTCTTCGCTTCCCAACTTGCCGGCCGCGTCGCGGTCATCACCGGCGCCTCCAGCGGCATCGGCCGTGCATCGGCGCTGTTGCTGGCCTCGCGCGGTGCCAGGGTCGCGGTGCTGGCACGCCGCCAGGAAGCCCTCGACCAATTGGTGGCCGAGATCACCGCGGCCGGCGGCGAAGCCATCGCGGTGCCGGTCGACGTGACCGACCAGGCCTCGGTGGATGCGGCGGCAGCGCGGGTGGCGGCCGTTTACGGCCGTGCCGACCTGGTCTTCAACAACGCCGGCGTGATGCTTCCCGGCGCGATCGAGGAGGGCAAGCTCGCCGAGTGGGAGCAGCAGATCGACCTCAACGTGACCGGCGTGATGCGCGTGATCCATGCCTTCGTGCCGCAGCTGGTGCAGGCGGCGGCCGAGGGTGCGACGGTCGACCTGGTGAACACCTCGTCGATCGCCGGCCAGAACCTGTACCCGTACTTCGCCGTCTACACCGCGACCAAGGCCTATGTGAGCCACCTGACGCGCCACCTGCGCATCGAGCTCGGGCCGAAGAACATCCGCGTGTCGATGATCGAGCCGGGCATCGTCGCGACCGAGCTGCAGGGCCACGTGACCTTCCAGGGCGCGAAGGACTGGCTCGCGGGTGCCGCGCAGACGATGGAGTTCCTGCAGCCGGAGAACGTGGCCGAGAGCGTGGGCTTCATCGTCGCGCAGCCGAAGCACGTGAACCTGCAGCAGGTGGTGATCATGCCGACGAAGCAGACGAGCTGAGCCGGCCGGCCGGCCGGGGGGATCCCGGGAAAAGGCCCGAGAATGGGCACGATGAAAATCCCCGCCCGCCTGCAGACCCTGGTTGCCGAAGGTTTGATCGACAGCGTCGTTCGCCAGCTCAAGAGCGGCAAGGAAGCCGATGTCTACGTGGTGCGTTGCGGCGACGAGACCTGCGCCGCCAAGGTCTACAAGGAGGCGCACAAGCGCAGCTTCCGGCAGGCGGTGGATTACACCGAGAACCGCAAGGTGCGCAACAGCCGCCAGGCGCGCGCGATGGCCAAGGGCACGGCGTTCGGCCGCCAGCAGCAGGAGGCTGCGTGGCAGAGCGCCGAGGTCGATGCGTTGTACCGGCTGGCGGCGGCGGGCGTGCGCGTGCCGAAGCCGCACAACTTCCTCGACGGCGTGCTGTTGATGGACCTGGTGACCGACGAGCGGGGCGATGCCGCACCGCGCCTGAACGACCTGCCGTTCACCGAAGCGCAGGCCTTGCAGCACCATGCGACGCTGATCGGCGAGGTGGTGCGCATGCTGTGCGCCGGCGTGATCCACGGCGACCTGTCGGAGTTCAACATCCTGCTGGCCGGCGATGGCCCGGTGATCATCGACCTGCCGCAGGCGGTGGATGCGGCCGGCAACAACCACGCGTCGCGCATGCTGATGCGCGATGTCGACAACCTGCGCAACTTCTTCGGCCAGTTCGCGCCGAGCCTGCTGCCGACGCAATACGGCCCCGAGATCTGGTCGCTGTACGCCGGCGGCCTGCTCGCGCCGGGCATGCCATTGACCGGCCGCTACCAACAACGGGCCGGCGCGGTGGACCTGTCCGGCGTGTTGCGCGAGATCGAGGATGCGCGGCTTGAAGAGGCGGCGCGCCTGTTGAGGATGAGCACCCCATGACCGACGACTCCCGCCGCCACAGCCCTGCCGCCGAACGCAACCGCGCGGCGATCCTGGCCGAACTGCAGCGCTTGTTGCCGCCGCAGGGGGTGCTGCTGGAGATTGCCAGCGGCACCGGCCAGCATGCGGCGCATTGCAGCCCGGGGCTGCCGGGCTGGCAGTGGCAGCCGAGCGATTTCAATGCCGAGACGCTGCCGTCGATCCGCACCTGGTGCGCCGGGCTCGACAACGTGCGCGCGCCGCTGCAACTCGATGTGCTGGCGGCCGAGTGGCCCGGCGTGCCGGCGCAGGTCGATGCCGTCTTCTGCGCGAACATGATCCACGCCGCGCCCTGGGCCTGCTGCGGCGGGCTGATGCGGGTTGCGGCGCGGCATCTCGCACCGCAGGGCGTGCTGATCACGTACGGCCCCTACCTGGAAGACGGCGTGGAGACCGCGCCGGGCAACCTCGGCTTCGACGTCGACCTGCGCGTGCGCAACGCGGCCTGGGGTCTGAGGCGGCGAGAGGACGTTGAACAGGAGGCCGCGCAGTCCGGGCTGGCGCTGCGCGAGCGGGTGGCGATGCCTGCCAACAACCTGCTGCTGGTGTGGGCGCGCAGGCTGCACTGATCCGGCTCGCAGGTGCCTCGGTTGCGCATCCTCGCGAAATCAGCAATTCACCGATGGCCTCGATGGGGCGCAGCGACTACAACCCCGTCATGACGCATGCCAGGACGCTTCCGCTGCAGCGCAGGCCCCGCCCTGCGACATCCGACCGCGAGCTGGCGCCCGCGCGTGCCGGCGCCTTCGACCGCAGTCCGCGTCTGCTGGCCCAGCGCCGGGAGGTCGAGGCGATCCAGCAGTCTGCGTTGCTCACGGCCCAGCGGCAGGCACTGTCCGCCGTGTTCGGGCCTTCACGCGCCCCGCTGGCGGGTCCGTTCACTGCGCAGTTGAAACCCTTGAGCAAGAAGACGCTGAACGTCGTCGGCGAGGAGCATGACGAGACGAACCTGCCTGGACGCCCGGCCATCGAGAAGCAGATCGCCCGGAACGAGGCCGAGGGTGATTACTGGAACGAAAGCGCGTTCAAGGCGCGGGACAAGGTGTGGTGGGAGACGGCGGGGAACCGGATCGGTGCGATCGACGACAACCGGGCCGCGGCGGATCCGATGGTGTTGCGGGCCAACTATTCGAGCGTCGTCGCGTGCAGCGGGGCTGATCGCCTGCTGCGCTGGATCGAGGCCAAGGGCGACGGGCCGATCGACGAGGACGGGCCTGGCAAGGCCGAGCTGATGAAGGCGCTGACCGGCAATTGCAATCACGTGCTGGCCGGCCTGATGGCGCTGCAGAGATCCGGCGCGACCCGCCCGGAATCGGAGGACTGGGGCGACAGCACCGGCGGGGAGGCGACGGCCCTGAAACTCCTGACTGCCTTGGCGAACCGCAGCTTCGATCCCGTGCTGGCCCTGTGCCGGCGGGCGGCGAAGTGCACCGGGCTGGGCGAGCTGCGCGACCAGATCGCGGCGGACAGGGAACTGATCCAGGGGGTCAAGGACGTGATGGAACAGGAAGGCCCGAAGCTGCTGCAGACGGCTCGGGCGAAGTGGAAGGCCCCGCTCGAGCGCGAAGAAGGGCAGCGCGGCCCGCTGACCGGGACGGCCCCGGCGAGATTCCTGCGCTCGATGGCCATGGGCCGGGGCGCCGAGACCCGCAGCGAGACGCTGGGCGTCTGGAAGGTCGGCGATTCGCACGTGGCCGACATTGCGAACCAGGCACCGCCCGGCGCCTACACGATGCTGACCCGAAAGGAGTTCAACGACGAGTACGCCGAACGCTACAAGCTCCCGCTCAAGGGGGACTGAGGCCGGCGAGCGGCAACTGTCAGACCAGCCGCAAAGCCCGAGCACGGACCAACGCCTCGACGCGCGTCCCCACGTCCAGCTTCGCAAAGATGTTCTTCACGTGCCACTTCACGGTGGTCAACGAGATCTGCGCCCGCGCGCTGATCTGCTGGTTGCTCAGCCCCTGGGCCAGCAGCGCCAGCACCTCCAGCTCGCGCGCCGTCAGTGCATCCACCGCATGGGCGGCACGCGCCTCGCCGCGCCCGAGCGCTGCACCGAACACGCGCAGCACGTGCTCCGGCACCAGCCGGCGCATCTGCGGCATCGCGAGTGCCGCCACCAGCACCTGGTGGAAGCTCGGGTTGTCGTCGAACCAGCTGCGCGACGGCGCATGGCCGCGCGCGCGCAGCAGCGATTGGTGCAGGCACTGCAGCGCCTCGTCGCGCGCACCGGCCTCCCACAGGTTGCTGGCCAGTGCCGCTTCGATCGCATGCAGCCGCAGCACGTGGCCGGCTGTCTCGGCGCTGCTGCGCAGCACCTGCAGCACGGCGCGCGCCTCATCGCGCCGCTGCGCATGCGACAGCAGCGCGGCCTGCGCCATGCCGCGCCGCTCCCAGGCCTCGTCATAGGGCCGCACGGCCTGCCACTCGGCCGCATCGACGACGCCGAACTCCGCCGCCGCCTCGCGCGCCCGCTGCGGCTCGCCGAGCGCCAGCCACAGCCGCACCTTGTCGAAGCACACCTGCGCCGCGAAGCGCCGCTCGTGGCTGCCACCGAGCACGCCGTGCAGGTAGTCGAGCAGGCGCATCGCGGCCTCGGGCTCGCGTTCGGCCGCATGCACGCGGGCCTGGGTGCGCGCGGCCGCCACCAGCGTCTCGTAGGTGCCGCCGGCCTCCACCAGCGGCAGCAGCTCCTCGCACAGCGCACGCGCCTCGGGCAGCCGGTTGGTCTCGTAGCGCAGCACCGCGAGCGCGGTCGCCGCATTCGCCCACGCCGCATTGCGCGGGCCGTGGCGCGTGCCGGCCCACAGTGCCTCCACGCGGCGCGCGGCCGAGCCGAAATCGCCCTTCGCCCGCTCCACCATCGCCAGCACGCTGCTCGCATAGCCCTCGCCGTACGGGCTGATCGGCTGCAGGATCTCGCGCGCACGCATCGCGAGCCGCCACGCGGCGTCGAAGCGGTGCGCGCAGAACAGCGCATACGCGCGGTTGACCAGCTGCAAGCCGCGCAGCTGGGCGTCGCCATCGCTCTCGTCGGCCGCCGGCATCTCGACGCCCAGCGCCGCATGCTCGCCGAGCATCGCCTGCAGGATCTGCTGCAGCGTGCGCAGGTGGAAGCTGAACGGTGCGCCGTCGTGCGTCGCCGGGTCGGCGGCCAGGTGGCGCAGCATCGCGCGCGCTTCATCAAAACGGCGGCACAGCACCAGGCAGGTGGTGAAGGTCATGCCCAGCGCCGGCCGCGCCAGCCGCTGCGGCGCAGGCAGCCGTTCGCACCAGCGCACCACCTCGGCGATGTCGCCCGATTGCTGCCAGCGTGCGGCGGCACGTTCCATCAGCTCGGCGCACCACGCCGGCTCGCCGGACTGGAAGGCATGCGTCAGCGCCTCGGCGAAGCGCAACTGCGCCGCATACCAATGGCTGGCGCGTGCGTGCAGCGCGCGCTGGCGCGCCGGGTCGGCGGCGAGCCGGCTGCGCAGGAAACCGAGGAACAGCGGGTGGTAGCGGAAGGCGAGGCCATGGCTGTCCTGCGCGGTGACGAAGAGCTGGTGGCGCTCCAGCTTCTCGAGCACCGCCTGCGAGCCGTCGCGGCCGAGCAGCGCATCGCACAGTTCGGCGGTCATCGCGTCGACGATGCTGGTCGAGACCAGGAACTCCTGCAGCGCCGCCGCCTGCTCGCTCAGCACCTCTCGCTGCAGGTAGGCGGCGATGTCGACGTGGCCGCCGTCGAAGTCGCCGTGGTCACCGTGTTCGAGCAGCCCGAGCTTGACGCCCGCCGTCCAGCCCTGCGTGATCGCCAGCAACCGCTCGGCGCGTTCCCGGCTCAGCGGCTCGGGCATCAGCTTGCGGCCGAGTTGCGTGACCTGGCCGAGGTCGAATGCGAGGTCGCCGCCGTCGAGCACCTCCAGCTGGTCGCGCAACCGCCACGTCGGCAGGTTCAGGCCGGGCATGCAGCGACCCGACAGCACCCAGTGCACGCCGGGCGCRCACACTGCCAGCAGCGTGTCGAGGAATGCGAGGCAGGACGGGTCCTGCGCGTGCTGCACGTCGTCGATCACGATCAGCAGGTCGCCGCTGCGCTGTGCGAGCAGTGCCTGCAGGGTTGGCACCGCACCGTCGATGCCGGGTGGCGATGGTGGCTGCACGCCGACGGCCGCCACGCTGGCCAGCAGCCGCGTCGCCAGCGCCCGCGGGCTCGGCACCGGCCCGTCCAGCGTCAACCAGGCCACCGCGCGCCGCTGCCTTCGGTTGCGGAACCACTGCGTCAACAGCGTCGTCTTGCCGGAGCCGGCCGGCGCGGCCACCAGCACCAGGCGCAGCTTCGAGGCGGCATCGAGCCGCGCCATCAGGGCGGGTCGCGAGACGCTGGAGGGCGCCAGCAGCGGGGGCTCGATCGTCGTTTCTGACATCGCGGCGGCCGGGGGAGGTGAAGCCCTGGTTGGGGAGGCGCGGCAGTGTAGCGCCCCCTCCCTGCGGAGGGGGCGCGGCGGCGGGGCGCTCCGTACGATCGTGCGGCGAGCCACCGTCAAGGCAGCCCGCAACCCTACAAAGAATCAAGGAGACACACACATGCAAGCGCATCCCATGCCGGGCCGGGGCAGCCCCCGGTCTGCCCTGTCGTTGTTGTCGTCGTTGCGGTCACTGGCGGGCCTCGTGCTGGCCCTGTTGCTGTTCGGGCCGTTCGCGGCGCACGCGCAGGCGCCGTCCTTCATGCAGTTCGAGAGCGGCCCGGTGCGGCCGATGGCGATGTCGCCCGACCGCACACGCCTGTTCGTCGCCAACACGCCCAACAACACGCTGGACGTCTTCAGCATCGGCAGCGCCGGCCTGCAACTCGCCGCCCGCGTGCCGGTGGGGCTGGAACCGGTCTCGGTGGCGGTGCGCAGCAACACCGAGGTGTGGGTGGTGAACCACCTGTCCGACAGCGTCAGCATCGTCGACCTGGGCGGCACGCCGCGCGTGGTGCGCACGCTGCTGGTGGGCGACGAGCCGCGCGACATCGTGTTCGCCGGCAACCCGGAGCGCGCCTTCATCACCACCGCGCACCGCGGGCAGCAGCGCAGCGATCCGTCGCTCGCCGGCGTGCCCGGTGCCGGCGACCCGCAGCTCACGACGCCCGGCATCGGGCGCGCCGACGTGTGGGTGTTCAACCCCGCCAGCCTGGGCAGCACGTTCGGCGGCCTGCCGCTGCGCATCATGAGCTTCTTCAGCGACACGCCGCGCGCGCTCGCGGTCAGCCCCGACCGCAGCACCGTCTACGTCGCGGCCTTCAAGTCGGGCAACCAGACCACCACCGTGCTGGCGGGCATGATCTGCGGCGGCTTCAACCCGAACCTGCCGTGCCTGGGCCCGAACTTCAAGATCGTGCCCGGGGGCAACCCAGGCCCGAAGACCAACTTCGAAGGCAAGCAGGCGCCCGAGGTCGGCCTGATCGTCAAGTTCAACAAGGCCAACGGCCGCTGGGAAGACGAGCTGAAGCGCAACTGGAACAACGCGGTGCAGTTCAGCCTGCCCGACCGCGACGTGTTCGCCGTCGACGCCAACACGCTGGCGCCGAAGACCGCCTGGTCGGGCGTCGGCACGGTGCTGTTCAACATGGTCACCAACCCGGTCAGCGGCGCGGTCTACGTCTCGAACACCGAGGCGATCAACGAGGCCCGCTTCGAAGGCCCCGGCGCCTACGCCGGCCACACGGTGCAGGGCAAGCTCGCGCAGACGCGCATCACGGTGCTGTCGGGCGCGACGGTGTCGCCGCGCCACCTGAACAAGCACATCGACTATTCGAAACTGCCGGGCAACCCCGGCTACGACTGGACGATGAAGAACCATTCGCTGGCGATGCCGCTCGACATGGCGGTCACCGGCGACGGCCGCACGCTGTACGTGGCGGCGTTCAGCTCCAGCCGCATCGGCGTGTTCGACACCGCCGAGCTGGAGAGCGACAGCTTCAACCCGCGCACCGCGAGCGCGCGCTACATCGAGCTGGCCGGCGGCGGCCCGAGCGGGCTGGTGCTCGACGAGGCGCGCGGCCGGCTGTACGTCACCACGCGCTTCGACAACGCGGTGAAGGTGATCGACCTCGCCTCGCGCACCACGCTGTCGTCGGTGGCGATGAAGAACCCCGAGCCGGCCGCAGTGCGCAACGGGCGGCCGTTCCTGTACGACGCGCGCCGCTTCTCGGCCAACGGCGAGGCCTCGTGCGCGAGCTGCCACACCTTCGGCGATGCCGACGACCTGGCCTGGGACCTCGGCAACCCCGATGACCGCGTCACCAACAACCCGATCACGAAGAACCTGTCGTCGCCGCTGGAGATCGCGCTGGGCAAGCTGCTGTTCGGCGTGAAGTCGCCGGTCAACGGCAGCGACAACGCCAACGAGTTCCACCCGATGAAGGGACCGATGACGACGCAGACGCTGCGCGGCATGCGCAACGCCGGCGCGATGCACTGGCGCGGCGACCGGGCCACCGGCATCTTCGGCAGCAGCGGCACCGACAGCACGCTGTCGTTCAAGAACTTCGCGGTGGCCTTCGAGGGGCTGCTGGGCGGCACCGCGCCGCTGAGCGAGGCCGAGATGCAGCAGTTCGCCGACTTCCAGATCCCGGTGATGCTGCCGCCGAATCCGATCCGCAAGCTCGACAACACGCTGACCGCCTCGCAGCAGCGCGGGCGCAGTTTCTACAGCGGCACGCGGCCGTCGGACGGCATCGACCTGGGCGCACTCGGCGGCCTGACGATGAACCAGACGGCCTTCACCTGCGAGGGCTGCCACCGGCTCGACCCGGCCAGCGGCTTCTTCGGCACCGGCGGGCGGGCGAGCTTCGAGGGCATCACGCAGATCGTGAAGATCCCGCACCTGCGCAACATGTACCAGAAGGTCGGCATGTTCGGCTCGCCGCGGGTGGAGTTCTTCGGCGCGCCCGACACCGGCTTCCTCGGCGAGCAGGTGCGCGGCTTCGGCTTCGTGAACGACGGCTCGGTGGACACGCTGTTCCGCTTCTTCACGGCCAAGGTGTTCAACCCGCAGCTCACGGTGGGCTTCCCGATCCTCGACCCGGACGCGACGCGGCGCGACGTGGTCGATTTCATGATGGCCTTCGACAGCGACCTCGCGCCGATCGTCGGCCAGCAGGTCACGTTGAACAGCGGCAACGCGTCGGCGGTGGCGGGCCGCATCAACCTGCTGCTGCAGCGCGCGGCGACGCCGTTCACCTCGAAGGAACTGGGCGGCGCGACCACCGAGTGCAGCCTGGTGGTGCGCATCGTCGAGGGGGGCGTGTCGCGCGGGCTGCTCTACAACCCGACGGCGCAGGCCTTCGTCGCGTCCGACGGCAGCCAGCGCAGCGACGCCGCGGTGCGGGCACTCGCGACCGTGCCGGGGCAGGAGGCGACCTACACCTGCGCGCCCCCGGGGTCGGGGGCACGCATCGCGTACGACTCCTGAGCGAGGACTTCAGGCTGCGCTGCGGCGCAGCTTGACGGCCGGGGAAATCGACCGGTTCAGCCAGCGGGTGGGACACTCGCCGTCTCACCGGCTGGAACAGGATCCCCATGTCTGAACGAGCAGCTCCCTTCGTGCGCGGCGTGGCCGTGATGGCCTGGCTGTGCAGCCTGGCGCTGCCGATGGCGTCGCAGGCGGCAGAAGAGCCGGCGATCGACTGCGGCGTCGGCGCATACCGGCTCGACGATGGCGGCATCGTCGACGTGGGCACGTCGCGGGGCACCTCGCTGCGTTGGCGCAGGCCCGATGGAACGACGGGCGCCTTCGAGACCCAGGGCCCGGCGGTCGGCGTCAGTTCGCCGGGCTGGACGCAGCGGCCCGATGGCCGACAGGTGCGCATCGACTGCGCGCAGGCCGGGATCGATTTCGGTGGCGTCCACGGCCGCCGGCTCGCGCTGCCGACGATCGACGTGCGGTTCACCAGTGACGGCACGACGCTCGCGGGCCGCCTCGTGATGCCTGCCGGTGACGGACCGGTGCCGGTCGTCGTGCTGCTGCAGGGCTCGGAGCACGACTCGGCGATGCGCTTCGACTCGCTGCAACGGCGCTTTCCGGCCGCAGGTGTCGGCGCCTTCGTGTACGACAAGCGCGGCACCGGGGCATCCGGCGGGCGCTACACGCAGGATTTCGAGCAGCTCGCGCGCGATGCGGTCGCGGCGCTGCAGGAAGCCCGGCGGCTGGCCGGCCGGCGCGTGGCGAGGATCGGATTCCACGGCCCGAGCCAGGGGGGTTGGGTCGCGCCGCTCGCGGCGAGGATCGCGCCGGTCGATTTCCTCATCGTCGGCTACGGGCTGGCGGTGTCGGTGCTGGACGAGGATCGCGAAGCGGTCGCGATGAACATCGCGGCAGCCGGCCACGGCCCGCAGGCGTTGGCCGGTGCGATGGACCTGGTGGATGCCTGCGGTGCGCTGGCGCTGAACCCGGTGCCGGCGGTGTTCGACCGTTTCGCGCGGGTGCGGCAGCGCTACGAAGGCGAGCCGTGGTTCAAGGACGTGCGCGGCGACTTCTGCTACCTGCTGCTGGGGCTGAAGACGAAGGAGGAGCTTGCAGCGTTCGCGCAGCACCTGAACGCCGGCACGCCGTGGCTGTTCGACCCGATGGCGACGATCGCTGCCGTGACGGTGCCGCAGTTGTGGGTCCTTGCGCAGGACGACCTCGAAGCGCCGAGTGCAGAGACGGCGCGCCGCCTGGCCGTGCTGCGGCTGGCCGGGCGGCCGATCGCGACGGCGGTGTTTCCGAAGACGGAGCACGGCATCTACGAGTACGAGACGGCGGCCGACGGCAGCCGCACCTCGACGCGCCAGCCGGAGGGCTACCTGCAGCTGATGGTCGACTTCGCGTTCGGGCCGGTACTGAAGCCGGCGTATGGCACGGCGGTGCCGGCGCGGCCGGATCGCTAGACTGCCGGCCATGACTGCCACGCTTCGCGCCCTTCGCTCCGACATCACGACCCTCGCCGTCGACGCGATCGTCAACGCTGCCAACTCGTCGCTGCTGGGTGGTGGCGGCGTGGATGGCGCGATCCATCGCGCGGCCGGACCGGACCTCCTCCATGAATGCCGACTGCTGGCCGGCTGCAAGACGGGCGATGCGAAGCTGACGAAGGGCTACCGGTTGAAGGCGAAGTACATCGTCCACACCGTCGGGCCGGTCTGGCGGGGTGGCGAGCAMGGCGAGGCGGACCTGCTGGCATCCTGCTACCGGAGGTCGCTCGAAGTCGCCGGCGCGAAGGGCGTCAGGTCGCTGGCGTTCCCGAGCATCAGCACCGGCATCTACGGGTATCCGATCGACCTGGCGGCACAGGTCGCGGTCCGCACGGTGCGCGGCCATCCCGCACAGTTTCCCGAGTTGGAGGAGGTGGTGTTCTGCTGCTTCTCGGCCAGTGATCTGGCGGTCTACGAGCGGGCCATCGATGACCGGGCGAGCTGAATCTGAGCCGGTGTCATCCATCGAATTCTGGGGCAACCTGCTGCGCGATCGCTCGGAGGCGGATGTGATCGCGTTCGTTCGCCGACAGCCTGAACTGGTGAACGTGCCGGATGCCGTGTCGTCCGAGTACGCGTTGGAGCAAGCCGTTTTCCACGAGAAGTGCGAACTGGTTCAGGTGCTGCTGGACCTGGGCGCCGATCCGGATCAATTGAACGACCAGGGAAACCTGGCGCTGCATACCGCCATCCAGCTGTTCGAGCATTCGCCGGAGGTCGCCTTGCAACTGGTCGAGGTGCTGCTGGCGCGTGGGGCCGATCTCGAAGCCCGCGGGTTCCCGGATTTCACCGCGCTGCATCGGGCCTGTGCCGTGAATGCCATTCCGATCGCGATGACGCTGATCGACCGCGGTGCCTGCCTGACGGCCGCAGCAGAAGCGTGGGTGGACGGCGGGCGCACGCCGCTCGATGTGGCCTTGACCCATCGGCATCGGGAGCTTGCGGCGCTGCTGCGAAACCGGGGCGCAACGAGCGTCGATGATCTTCCGACGGCCTGATCCATCCGGTCTCGCTCCGCTCGTTGAAGCGCCGCAACGATCAAGTCCATGGAATTTCCGTTGCACGGGCACAGGAAATTGTGGAGCATCTGTTTCATCAGGCCTGAGAGGGCGTTTGAGAGCTCAAGAAGGAGTGCACATGGGAACCTGGTCTGTTGACCCTTTCGGGAATGACGATGCTGCGGATTGGGCCTACGGGCTTGAAGAAGCCGACGACCTCGGCCCCATCGAAGAAGCGATCGACGCGGTGCTTTCGGTCGGCGACGACTACCTGGAAGCGCCGGAGGCGTCCGTTGCAATCGCGGCCATTGAGGTCCTGGCCAGGCTGGGAGGCAATTCCGGCGAGAGGACCTCGTACACGGAAATTGCCGACAAATGGGTGGCCGACCATCCACTCAAACCGTCGGTGGAACTGGTGGACAAGGCGCAAGCCGCAATCGCTCGCATCCTTGCCGAGAATTCCGAGTTGGTGGAACTCTGGCAAGAAAGTGATGAATACGACGCCTGGCAGGCTTCTGTCGATGATCTGCGGGTGCGAGTCGGTGCCTGATGATTCATGGCTGTCTGACGGATCATCCGGGCCAGCCCGGCCGAGCGAAGTTTTCCGGCTTCGAGCCTGTCAGTAATTTTGTGTGCGAGGCATAGCATGACGACCAGGAGCATGTATGCCAAGCAAGACGAAGACGAAGAACGAGGCGATCGCTGCGAGGACGGCGGCGCTGCCGAAGATCCCGAAGGAACTGCTGGATCAATTCACTCAAGGGCCGATGACGGCCGAGGCGATAGCGGAAGCGTCGATGGCGTTCAAGAAGGCGCTGATCGAGCGGGCGCTGGGTGGCGAGCTGAGCCATCACCTGGGCT
>NZ_JBFUGW010000056.1:0-28280 GCF_056402735.1 Rhizobacter sp. P3_C12 | reverse complement strand
GGGCTGCTGCTGCTCGACCTGAAAGACCTGCGCGCGATGCTGCAGCACGTCGGCGAGAACGCGAGCCAGTTCACCACCGAATATGGCAACGTCAGCGCCGCCAGCGTCGGCGCGATCCAGCGCGGGCTGCTGCAGATCGACGAGCAGGGGGGCGACAGCTTCTTCGGCGAGCCGATGCTGAACATCGCCGATTTCATGCAGACCGTCGAAGGCCGGGGCATCGTCAACGTGCTGAGCGCCGACAAGCTGATGAACGCGCCGCGCCTGTACGCGACCTTCCTGCTGTGGATGCTGTCCGAGCTGTTCGAGCAACTGCCCGAAGTGGGCGACCTGGAGCAGCCGAAGCTGGTGTTCTTCTTCGACGAGGCGCACCTGCTGTTCAAGGATGCGCCGGCGGCTCTGGTCGAGCGCATCGAGCTCGTCGTGCGGCTGGTGCGCAGCAAGGGCGTGGGCGTGTACTTCGTGACGCAGAACCCGCTCGACATCCCCGACACCGTGCTGGCCCAGCTCGGCAACCGGGTGCAGCATGCCCTGCGCGCCTTCACGCCGCGCGACCAGAAGGCCGTCAAGTCGGCCGCGAGCACGATGCGCGCGAACCCCGGGCTCGACATCGAGACGGCGATCACCGAGCTCGCGGTCGGCGAGGCGCTGGTCAGCCTGCTCGACGAAAAGGGCCGGCCGAGCGTCACGCAGCGCGTGTTCGTGCTGCCGCCGGGCAGCCAGATCGGGCCGATCACGCCGGAGCAGCGCAAGGCGCTGGTGGCGAGTTCGCTGGTGGCGGGCGTCTACGAGAAGGCGATCGACCGGGAATCGGCGTACGAGAAGCTGAAGGGGCGCGGCGTGGCGAGCGCCGATGCGGGGCGCCCTGCCCCGTCGTCGGCACCGTCATCCACTTCCTCCACCCCGATGCCCACACCGACCGGCGGCCAGCAGCCGGCCGAAGCCGGGCCCGGCTGGGGTGGCATGCTCAACGACGTGCTGTTCGGCACCACCGGCCCGCGCGGCGGCAAGCACGACGGACTGGCGCAGACGATGGCGAAGTCGGCGGTGCGCACCATCGGCACCAGCGTCGGCCGCGAACTGATCCGCGGCGTACTCGGCAGCCTGCTCGGTGGCGGCAAGCGACGCTGAGCCGTAGCCCGGATGCCAATCCGGGATTCCCACGGTCACGATCCCCGGATTGGCATCCGGGCTACGGGAGAACGTTCAGCTTCACGCCCGGCACGGCGGTCACCCGCGCCTCGCTCGCCACGTTGCCGATGATCCCGTTCGCGAAGAAGCTGTTCTGCGTGTCCGGCTCCAGCGCCGCGATCACCAGGTTGGCGAGCGGCTGGCTCAGCGGCACGTAGTAGCTGCCGATCGGCACGTCCATCAGCGACGGCCTCAGTTGCACCTGCACGTGCACCACCGCGCCGCCGTCGGCGATGGTGCCGCGCACGTCCTGGCGCGCACCGCTCTCGCGGCTGGTCTCGGCATAGGTTTCACCCTGCATCACGCCCATCGCGGCCACCTGCTCGACCCGCACACCCAACGTGCGCAGCCGCATCACCGCATCGCCCTGGTCGGCGGCCAGCCAGTAGCCGCAGGCGCGCGGGCGGGTCTTCAGCGGCTGCAGCTCGAGCGCCGAATCCCAGTTCACCACCAGCGCCTTGTCGGCACCGGTCGCCGGGTCGAGCATCTGCAGCGTGTACTCGCTGGGGGTCGGGCCGGCCTCGACCAGCGCCTCGCCCTGGCAGGCCTTCGAGGCCACGTCGGCATCCACGTACTGGCGCAGCTTCACCAGGTCGGCCGAGCGGTCGGCCGCGCTGCGCAGGAAGCTGCCGACCGCGACCACGTGCGTCTGCACGCGCCGCTTCAGGTGCAGCCGGCCGATGCCGACGCCGCGCGTCTCGATCAGGATGCTGACGGCGTTCTTCAGCCCGTTGACGTTGCGGCCGGTGTCCGGCTGGGTGCCGCCCATCGAGATCTTCTTGTCGTTCACGTCGACCGAGGTCGTGTAGTACCACTCGGAACTGAGCCCCTGCTGCTTCAGGCTCGCGAGCATCGGCTGGCGGAACCATTCCTCCGAGGCCTTCGTGATGAACTCCGGCAGGTTCGCGGTGGTCGCGTACTGCACCAGCGCATCGAAGCGCTGCACCGCGCCGAACTTCTCGAGGAAGCGGCCGACCACCGTGTACTCGTGCGAATCGACCACCAGCACCGGCTGGAAATCACGCACCAGCCGGGCCTGGGCCTGCGCCTCGGGCGTGCGCAGCAGCAGGTGGTCGCGGTTGGCGTCGATGCCGCTCGCAGTGACGCGCCGCTGCGCCTGCGCGCCGTCCGGGTTGGCGCGCGGCAGGATCACGACGTTGATGCGCTCCAGCAGGTCCTGCAGGCTGCCGCCGGCCAGCTCGCGCGCGAGCACGATCAGCGCCTCGCTGCCGGCCGGCTCGTCGCCATGCTGCTGGCCGACCAGCAGCACCGTCGGCCGGCCGCTCTTCAGCACGGCGGCGGGCGACATGTCGGGGTTGCGGGTGAAGAGGATCGCCTCGAGCGGCACGCCCGACTGCGAACTGCCCAGCGGCAGCAGCGTCGCGTTGCCGCCGCCGTGCACGATCTCGCGCAGCACCGCCTGCAGCTCGGCATTGGTCGTGAAGCCGGGGTGGCCGGGCTGGAACGCCGGCGTGCGGAACTCGACCGCCGGCTCGGGGAAGCGCGCCGCCACCGCGTCGTTGTAGGGCGCGGGCTGCGGCGCCTCGGCCACCGGCGCGGGTGTCGGTGCCGGCACGGCCGGGGTCGGCCGCCTGGCCGGCGGCATCGGCGGCCCGCCAGCGGGCGTCCACACGGGCATCGGCGAACTGCAGCCGAGCAACGCCGTCACGGCCAGCAKCGACAGGCCGGCGGCGGCGCGCGACAGCGGGGTGGAAGAGGACATGCGGGTCTCCGTTGGACGCTTGGGCGGCGCTGACTATACCGGCGGCCGCGGCCGCCCCCCTTCTCTCCGTCGCCCCTTCACGCCGCGCGGCCTGTCGTTCGCGCCGGCAGGCGCCGCTTCGTCGCAATGCGCTGGGCCGCGCCGCACCGCGCCGGCACAGTGCGGCCATCGACCCACCCCGCCACGGAGACACCCCATGTTCCTCGCCATCGTCCAACACGCCCCGCTGTGGGCCTGGGCCCTGCTCGCCGGCCTGGTCGCGCTTGGCCTGTGGCAGACGCTGCCGCGCCAGATGACGCTGCAGCGCGCCACGCTGCTGCCATCGGCGATGGCGATCCTCTCGCTGGCCAGCCTCGCCGCGAGCTTCGGCTGGACCGCCGGCGTGATCCTCGCGTGGGCCGCCGGAGCGGCGAAATCGCTGCTGACGATGCGCGCCGCCGGCGGCTGGCGCGGCATCGCGTGGTCGGCCTCGGCGCAGCGCCTGCTGGTGCCGGGCAGCTGGCTGCCGCTCGCGCTGCTGGTGGGCCTGTTCGCCGCGAAGTTCGCCGTCGGCACGATGCTCGCGATGCACCTGCCGCTCAGCACGCAGCCGGCCTTCGCGAGCGTCGTCGCGCTGGTCTACGGCGCCTTCAGCGGGCTGTTCCTGAGCCGCGGCCTGGCGATGTGGCGCGTGGCCCGTGCCGCCAGCCCGGCCTGAGCTTGAACCCGAATCGCCTGCCGCACAATCCGCCGATGCCGCCCCCGCCCGACAACACCGCCATCCGGCCGCACGATTTCCTGAAGCACGGCCTGGTGGTCGTCGGCTTCAACAGCTTCATCGGCCTCGTGCTGGCACTGAACCGGTCCGGCCCGTGGCAGGTGCAGATGATCTACTCGCAGGCAATCGGCCTGAGCATCTGGGCGCTGATGGATTTCGGGCGGCTGGTCGTGAAGATCAATCCGCAGACCGGCTGGCCCGAAGGCTGGCGCCGGTTCGCGCTGCAGGGCGGCGCGATCTTCCTCGGCTACCTGGCCGGCAGCACGATCGGCGATGCGCTGAACGACCGGCCGCTGCTCGACATGTGGCGCATGGCGCCGCGCGCGATGCTGAGCTACCTGCTGATGTGCATCGCGGTCAGCGCGGCGATCTCGTTCTTCTTCTACGCCCGCGGCAAGGACCAGATGCGGCTGCGCCAGCTGGCCGCCGCGCAGCGCGACGTGGCCGAGACCCAGCTGAAGCTGCTCGAATCGCAGCTCGAGCCGCACATGCTGTTCAACACGCTGGCCAACCTGCGCGTGCTGATCGCGCTCGACCCGCCGCGCGCGCAGACCATGCTCGACCAGTTGATCGCTTTCCTGCGCGCGACGCTGTCGGCCTCGCGGGCGACGCTGCATCCGCTGTCGGCCGAGTTCGCGCGGGTCGGCGACTACCTCGAGCTGATGAAGGTCCGCATGGGCGACCGGCTGCAGCCCGCGTTCGACCTGCCGCCCGGGCTGGCCGCGCAGCCGATGCCGCCGCTGTTGCTGCAGCCGCTGGTCGAGAACGCGATCAAGCACGGGCTGGAGCCGCACGTCGAGGGCGGCCGGCTGGTCGTCAGCGCCCGGCGCGACGGCGACGCGCTCGTGCTGACCGTGCGCAACACCGGCGCCGGCCTCTCCGCGGCACCGGCCGACGGCACGCATTTCGGCCTGGAGCAGGTGCGCCAGCGCCTGGCCACGCTGTACGGCGAGGCCGCCTCGCTGACGCTGGCCGCCGCGGACGACGCCGATGGCGGCACGCTCGCCACCGTCCGATTGCCCTGGAGCCCGACCGAATGAACGCCAACGGACTGAACGCCACCGCGCTGATCGCCGAGGACGAGCCGCTGCTCGCCGCGAACCTGAAGGCCGAGCTGCAGGCGCTGTGGCCGGCGCTGAACATCGTCGCCAGCGTCACGCACGGCGAAGCCGCGGTGCAGCAGGCGCTGGCGCTGCGGCCGCAACTGCTGTTTCTCGACATCCGCATGCCCGGCATGACCGGGCTGGAAGCCGCGCAGGCCATCGCCGAAGACTGGCCGGATGACGGCTCGCCGCTGCCGGCACTGGTGTTCGTGACGGCCTACGACGAGTACGCGCTGCAGGCCTTCGAGCAGGCCGCGGTCGACTATGTGCTGAAGCCGGTGCAGCCGGCCCGCCTGGCGCAGACCTGCACGCGGGTGCAGGCCGTGCTGGCGCAGCGGGCCTCAGGGGGTGGCGGGGCAATCGACGCCGCGATCGACCAGCTGCGCCAGCTGCTCGGCAGTGGCGGGCCGACCGCACCTGCGGCGCCCACGGCGCCCGTCGCGCCGCTGACGGTGATCCAGGCCGCCGTCGGCAACGCGATCCACCTGGTGCCGGTGGTCGAGGTGCTGTATTTCGAGGCGGCCGACAAGTACGTGCGGGTCGTCACGCTGGAGCGCGAGTACCTGGTGCGCATCTCGCTGCGCGAACTGCTGCCGCAGATCGACCTGCAGCGCTTCTGGCAGATCCACCGCGGCACGGTGGTGCGCTCGGACGCCATCGCTACCGCGCTGCGGGACGAGGCCGGCAAGATCACGCTGACCTTGCGCGGCCACGCCGACCGGCTCGCTGTGAGCCGGCTCTACGCGCAGCTCTTCAAGCCGATGTGATCAGTGGCGGTGGCCATCGCGCCCGTCACGCCCGCCGCGGTCGTCACGGCGGCCGTCATGGTCGTGGTAGTCGTGGTGGTCATGGCGCCCATCCCAGCGCGGCACCACCACCGGCACCGGGCGCACCACCGGATAGGTGTGATAGACCGGATACGGCCGGTAGACCGGGTAGGGGCGATAGACCGGACGCGGGCGGTAGACCACCACCGGCGCGGGCTGCACGTAGACCGGGGCCGGTGCGTAGTAGGCCGGCTGCACGTAAACCGGCTCGGCATAGACCGGCTGCGAATACACCGGCCCGCTCGACACGACGGTGGTCACCGGCGGCAGGTTGACGCCGATCGACCATTGCACATTGGCGGCATGCGCGCCTGCGGTGGCCAGCGCACCCACCAGGGCCAGCGCGGCGACGAACGGGGTCTTGCGATTCAACATCGTGAACTCCTGTGTTCCAGACACTGCGATCGCAGTGTCATGGGTCTACAACGTCACAACGTGTTCCCACGAAGACCGGTTTCCGTGTCGATTGGTAAGCCGCAGGTTTCTGGAAGGTTAAGTTGGCGGCCTGACGCGCCTTACTGACGGGCGCGGTGCATCGCCAGTTCCAGCAGCGAGCGCAGGTCGCCGAGTTCGGTCAGCACCTCGAACGAGAAGCCGGCGCGGCCCGGGCGGTCGCTCAACAGCAGCTCGTCGAAGTACGCCGGCAGGCTCAGCGGCTTCTCCCACAGCGCGGCCAGCCGGTTGACGACGTGCGGGTGGCGCTGCGCCGTGGTCAGCGGCCGGTAGCGCGGCGGCAGCGCGGCCAGCCATTCTTCGGCGATGCCGCTCAGCCCGTCGCGCTGCGGCGCGCGTTTCGGCGGCGGCGTGCGGTGCGGCAGGCCGATCGGCCCGTCCAGCAGCGCCGACGGCGCGGTGGCCATCCAGCCGGTCTGGCTGGGCGAGAAGTCGAACATGAAGTTCGACGAACGCGGCGGTGTGTTCATGGCATCGATTGTTCGACTGCATCCATGGGCTGGAAAGACCATGACGCCCCTCTGCTCGCGGGGGTGGATGCAAATAGACACACCAACGCGTGAAGAAAATCACGATCGGGCAATCGCCCAGGCGCCTCCAGGGGCGCGAACTACAATGAATTCACGCTTCGCACCCTCGCGCGGCGTTCCCAACCCCTTGAATCCCCAGCGCATTTCATGAGCGACCCCCACAGCAAGGCATCTCCTGGCGAGTCCGCCGCCCCCGACGTTCGGCCGACCAATTTCCTGCGGCAGATCATCGAGCGCGACCTCGACCAGGGACGCTACGCGGGTCGCCATTTCGCCGGATCCCCCGGCGACGCCGCCCACCAGGCCGGCGGGCCGCTCGACGCGGCGCGCATCCGCACCCGCTTCCCGCCCGAGCCGAACGGCTACCTGCACGTCGGCCACGCGAAGAGCATCTGGCTGAACTTCGGACTGGCGCGCGACTTCGGCGGCGTGTGCCACCTGCGCTTCGACGACACCAACCCCGAGAAGGAAGAGCAGGAGTACGTCGACGCCATCATCGAACTGGTGAAGTGGCTGGGCTTCGACTGGCGCAGCGACGTGAACGGCGCGCCGGTCGACCACCTCTACTACGCCAGCAACTACTTCGAGTTCATGTACCGCGCGGCCGAGGCGCTGATCGGCGCCGGCCACGCCTACGTCGACGAGCAGAGCGCCGAGGCGATGAAGGCCACGCGCGGCGACTTCAACACGCCCGGCACCGACAGCCCGTTCCGCAGCCGCACGCCGGCCGAGAACCTGGCGCGCTTGCGCGAGATGCGCGACGGCAAGCTGGCCGACGGCGCCGCGGTGCTGCGCGCGAAGATCGACATGGCGTCGCCGAACATCAACCTGCGCGACCCGGCGCTCTACCGCATCAAGCGCGCGACGCACCACAACACCGGCGACACCTGGTGCATCTACCCGATGTACACCTATGCGCACCCGATCGAAGACGCGCTCGAGCAGATCACGCACAGCATCTGCACGCTCGAGTTCGAAGACCAGCGCCCGTTCTACGACTGGCTGCTCGACACGCTGTGCGGCCTGGGCCTGCTCGCGCAGCCGCGCCCGCACCAGCATGAGTTCGCGCGGCTGAACCTGACCTACGTGATCACCAGCAAGCGCAAGCTGAAGCAGCTGGTCGACGAGAAGCACGTCGATGGCTGGGACGACCCGCGCATGCCGACGCTGGCCGGCCTGCGCCGCCGCGGCTACACGCCGGCGGCGATCCAGCTGTTCTGCGAGCGCATCGGCGTGACCCGCGACTACAGCTGGATCGACTACGGAACGCTCGAAGGCGCGCTGCGCGACGACCTGGAAGCCAAGGCACCGCGGGCCATGACGGTGATCGATCCGGTGAAGCTGAAGCTCGTCAACTGGGCCGAGGTGTTCGGCAGCGCTGCGCACATCGAGCCTTGCCATGCGCCGGCGCACCCGCACCAACCCGAGCTCGGCCAGCGCGAATTCGGCCTCGGGCCCGAGCTGTGGATCGAGCGCGACGACTACGCCGAGACGCCGCCGAAGGGCTTCTTCCGGCTGTTCCCGGGCAACAAGGTGCGGCTGAAGTACGGCGTCATCGTCGAATGCGTCGGCAGCGAGACCGATGCGAACGGCGAGCGGGTCGTGCTGGCGAAGGTGATCCCCGACACGAAGAGCGGCACGCCCGGGGCCGATGCAGTGAAGGTCAAGGGCACGATCACCTGGGTCGGCGTGCACGACGGTGTTCCGGCCGAGCTGCGGATCTACGACCGCCTGTTCACCGAGGCGCAGCCCGATGCCGGCGGCCGCGACTACCTGACGGTGCTGAACCCCGGCAGCAAGAAGGTCGTGCAGGGGTTCGTCGAGCCGTCACTCGCGAAGGCGCAGCCAGATGACAAGTTCCAGTTCGAGCGGCATGGGTACTTCGTGGCGGATCGAGTCGATTCCACGGCTGGAAAACTCGTGTTCAACCGCGTCACCAGCCTCAAGGACAGCTGGGGGAAATGACAGCCCCTCGGTCGACGGGTACGTCGACCGATCCCCCGCGGGGATGCGGGCCGGCTTGGGGCGGCCCGGCGCTCGGCCCGCTCGCTATTCCACCACTTTGACCCGCTGCCCCACGGCCGGGTCCTTGCCACCGCCGTAGACACCGTTGATCAGCTTCAGCTGCGCCTCGGCCTGCGGCAGCGGCGACTGCTTCGCCAGCTCGGCGAAACCACCGCGCGGAAACGGCACCGACTTCAGCGTCCACGGCTTCGCCACGCTGCGGTCGGCCGCGGTCAGTGCGCGGAACGAGCCTTCGGCCTCCTTCAGCCCGGCCGCGCTGCGCTGCAACGCGGCGGCATCCTTCGACGCCTGCAGCAGCACGAAGCGGTTGTTCTGCGGGCCGTCCACCACCGTCGCGACGACGGCGCGTGCCTGGCCCTGCTTGGTCGTCGCGGTGCCGGTGAAGCGGCTCGCCTTCAGGCCGTTCAGCTCGAGCTTGTCGAACTTGCCCTGCGTCGGCTTGAAGACGCTGCGCACGATCTCCTCGTGCGTGCTGCCGGCCTTGGCCGGCGCCAGCATCACCACCAGCCCGGCATCGCCCGCGGCATTGACCAGCGTGATGTCCTCGGCCGAGTTCTGCACCTTCCAGCCCTCGGGCGCCTTCAGCGCGATGCCCAGCGGCTCATGGTAGAAGCCGCGCCCGCGCGTCACGCCCTGCGCGCGGCTCTCGCCGAACGGCAGCCCGGCGATCGTCTGCAGGTAGYGGTCGCGGCCCTCGTCGACATAGTCGGCGTCCTTCGCATAGCCGTCGGCGATCGTCGTGATGTCGCGCAGGCGCTGGTCGTTGCTCGGGTGCGAGGCCAGCCAGTCGTTGCCGCCGGAGGCGCTGCGGCCCTCGGCCTTCGCGGCGTCGGCCGCGAACTGCTCCTGGCGCTTCAGCACCTGGATCACTTCGACCATCTTCTTCGGGTCGTAGCGGTTGCGCACCAGGTATTCGGCGCCGAGCTGGTCGGCCTGCAACTCCTGGTCGCGGCTGTACGACGCGATGTAGCCGGCCGCGACGCTCTGCGACACCTGGTTCGCCACGTCGCCGATGCCCAGCACCGCCCCGAGCACGGTGGCCGCGACCACGCCGATGCCGGCGGTCTGCTGGCGCGTCGCGCGCTGCGCACCGTGGCGGGCCGTCACGTGGCCGATCTCGTGGCCCATCACGCCGGCCAGGTCGGCCTCGCTCTCCATGTAGGCCATGATGCCGCGCGTCACGTAGACGTAGCCGCCCGGCAGCGCGAAGGCGTTGACCTCGGGGCTGTCGAGCACGGTGAAGGTCCATTGCAGCTGCGCCCGGTGCGACTGCTTCGCGAGGCGCTGGCCGAGGTCGTTCACGTAGGCCTGCACCGGTGCGTTGTCGAGCACGGTGTATTCCTTCAGCACCTCCTGGTGCGCCTTCTTGCCCTCGGCGATCTCGGACGGCTCGTCCATCACCGTGCGCTCGCTGCGACCCGTCACCGGATTGACGACGGAGGCGCAGGCGCCCAGCAGCGACGTGGCCAGCAACAAGGGGATCAGCAGACGACGCATGGCAGAGACCTTTCCGGGAGTGCGGGCGGATGGTAGCCGTTGGGGTGGCCGCCGGGGACGCTTGCATGCCCGCGAAGGGCGGCGTACCGTCGCGGGTCAGGCTTCAGGAGTTTCACGATGCGCTTCGGATCGATCATCGGAGGGGCCGTGCTCGCGACGTGTGTCGCCGGCCCGGCCCTGGCAGCAGGTACGGCCGAGGTCCGCTACGAGCGGCCGGAACGCTTCGTCGACGCCGGCGAGACGCCGCGCGAACGCGACGCCAACCTGCGCCTGCTGGCCGACCAGCTGCAGTCGCTCGCGGCGCAGAACCTGCCGGCCGGCCAGTCGCTGCAGGTCGAGCTGCTCGACGTGGACCTGGCCGGCTACGTGCGGCACGGCTCGCGCGGCGATCTGCGGGTGGTGCGCGACAACCACGACAGCGCGCGCATCTGGCTGCGCTACACGCTGGTGTCCGACGGTCGGACGCTGCGCTCCGGCGACGCCGCACTGAGCGACCTGGCCTCGCGGAGATCCGCCGGGCTGGACACCGCCCGGGGCCCGCTCGGCCGCGAAAAGACCCTGCTGGCGGACTGGTTCACGAAGGAATTCGGCGCGGCCCGCGCGGCAGCGAACTGAGCCTCACAGCCGCGGCTGGGTGGTCGGCCAGTCGTCGTGGCGGTCGGACTGGCTGTCGCCCGCCACCAGCGTGTTGCCCATGCCGAGCAGTTCGCGCGCCTGCTGAAGGCTGATCAATTCGTCGCGCGACATGCGCGCATGGCTGTTGTGGCGCTCGATCTCCCAGACCAGCTCGATCAGGTCGCGCTGGGTCTGCGCCGAACGCACCTTGCCGTGGGTCAGCGCGGCGAACAACGGCGCGTCGATGCGCAAGGTGTCGAGCAGCAGCTCGCGCACCTGGGCGATCAGTTGCTGTTCGGACGTCGGCTTCTCGATCTTCGGCGTCACCGGCGGCAAGTCTGCGACAGGCTTGGCACGCCCGCGGCCCAACGCCTTGTTCAGCACGGCCGTCATGCCGCCGGCCGCCGCGCGGGCGCCTGATTTCTTCGACGGCTTCGTTGCCACGGCCACCGGCGCGGCCCAGACGGTCTCACGGGGCTCCTCGACAAGCGGAATGGTGTCGGACCACGGCACGGCCGTCTCCACCAGTTGCACCGGCGGTGCGGGTTCCGGCTCGACCCGGCGCGCCCGTGGCACGGAGGGCTCCAGCGCGATCGGCGCGTCGACCGCCGCGTGCATCGATGGTGGCGCCACCGCTTGCGGCGGAATCATCGACGTGGACGACAGGCGGGCCGCGTCGATCGGTGCCGCGCCGGCGTGCTCGTCGATCGAGAGCGGCGTGATGGCGGGGCTGACCGGTTCAGGTTCGGGTGGGGGTTCGGGTGGGGGTTCGGACTGCGGCGGCGTCGGCACGTCGAGGGCCACGCTCGTGAGCTTGGGGGCATCGAGTGCGCCGGAGCCGCTGTCGATCACCTCCGACACGTCCTGCTCGGCAGGAATCTCGACCAGGCCCAGCCGCACCAGCTCCTCGAAATGCACGGTCTGCGCGCCGGCCTGGTGCGCCAGGCTCAGCACCTCGGCGAGCGTGCGCCGCCCGTCCACCAGGAACAGCACCGTGCGGTGCCGCTGACCGAGCCGCTGCGTGCGGGTGCGCAACTCGTCATGGCCGCTCGAGGTCTTGGTGGGAACGGAGGGCACGGTCATCGGGGATCATGGGTCGAAGGCACCATTGTGGYGCGAGAACTGGTAACCGTCAGTGGTCACTTCGCTCGCGTGCACAGGCGGGTTGAAGGCCGGATCGAACGGCACTCGCCCCTGTCATCGGCCTCGCGGCACCGGCCTGTAGGGCGCGGCGGCCCGGGTACACACCCGGTTTCAACTCGATCGTTCCAGATCAGAAGCGGCTGCGCGCCTTGCGCTTGTCGAGCTCGAGCAGCTGGTTCTTGATCAGCGCCTGCAGCACACGCAGGTTCGCCTCGGTCAGGCTGATGACGCTGGACGGCTCGTCGTCGTGGTTGGTCACCGTCTGCACCAGCGCATCGACCTTCAGATGCACCATGCCGTGGACGTCGTGTGCCATGGATTTCACACGCTGGATCTCGATGTTGTGGGTCTTCATGAACGCTCTCCGCGGGCCCGCTTGCCGGGCCAAGGGCGGCAGCGTAACGCAGACGGGGCGATGCGCCCCGGGGCTTGGCAACAAAGATGCAGGAATTGTGCAGAGGATCCGCTGCGTCGCTCCACAAAGCAGCTCTACCGTCCACGGTGCCTTTCATCCACATCCGAGCAACCGCTTTCTGGAGCCCCGCCGTGACCCACACCCCTTCGCGCGCCGTCCAACTCATCCGAAACCTGCTGCAGGTCGGGCCATTGCTGATGCTCGCCGCGTGCGGCGGCAACGGATCGTCCTCGTCGACCAGCACGACGAGCACCACGAGCACGACGGCGCCCGGCACGCCGACGCTGGATTCGGCAACCGCCGGCGACGCTCAGGCCGCCCTCGCCTTCACGGCGTCGACCAGCGGTGGCACGGCCACGAGCTACAGCGGCAGCTGCGCGGCCACCGGTGCCACCACCCGATCGGCCACTGGCACCAGCAGCCCGATCACCGTCACCACGTTGACGAACGGGACCACGTACACCTGCACGGTGACGGCGACCAACTCGGCGGGGTCGGCGACGTCGACGAGCAAGACCGTGACGCCGGCGGCGACGTCTTCGGGTGGCGGAACAACAACCACTGTCGACACCACGGCACTGCCTGTGGGCACCAGCAAGATCATCGAGACGGTCCCGACTGCTGTCGGCTATCTCTACAAGTGCACCAACACGACGAACCCGAACAACCCGGGCAACGTCGCGCAAGGCTGGATCAGCAGCGACGGAACGACCTGGAACCTGCAGACCAAATCGATCTACGCGGTGACCGGCAACGATTCATGGGTATCGACGTTCACGAACACGATCGCCAACGCCGTCCGCAGCCTGGCAGGGAACGGCTTGCCCAGCCACACCACCGGGATCTACGGAATCACGAATGCAACGAGCCCGCTGGCCTATCAGTACGACCACAACCCCAACAAGATCCTGACGAACACCGTTGCCTGGTCCGGGCTGAGCACCAATCCGACAGTCAATGCGACACCGACCTGCCTGGGCGGCGGAGCCGTCGGCATCTTCCTGACCGGAGCGCGCATGTTCGCCGCGTTCGATGCCAAGGGCCGCGACGCCCGGGCGTGGGAAGTCACCGATGCCTGCGAAGGCCACCCCGAGGGCACCGGCAAGTACCACTATCACAGCCTGCCGAAGTGCGGCTTGACCGCCGATGTCGCGAGCCAGCATTCAGCCGTGATCGGATATGCGGCCGACGGATTTGCCATCTACGGCGTGCAGGGTGATGCGGGCAAGACCATCACCAACGACGACCTCGACATCTGCCACGGGCACACCGACACCTCGGTGACGCAGTACCACTACCACACGACCGAGACCTTCCCGTACACGATCGGCTGCTACCGCGGCACGCCGATCACGAGCCACGACTGATCCAGTTCCGCATGCCCTCGCCCATGATCCGCCGCGCCGCCGTGCTGCTGTGCCTCGGCCTCGCCGTCATGACGGCGGGGGTCTCCGCCTTGTCCCTGTGGGCCGATTGGCGTCGGCCCGATTCCATCCTGGCCCACGACACGCTGCCCTTCTACGCGTCGGCCGACCTGAGGCCGCGCTGGGATCGCATCTCGTCGGTGCTGCGGGTCGATGGCTTCGAATTCACGAACCACCGCAAGGCAAGCGTCGACAGCCGCCTGCTCGACAACGGCCCGACC
Organism: Rhizobacter sp. P3_C12; assembly: GCF_056402735.1. Taxonomy (NCBI): domain Bacteria; kingdom Pseudomonadati; phylum Pseudomonadota; class Betaproteobacteria; order Burkholderiales; family Sphaerotilaceae; genus Rhizobacter; species Rhizobacter sp. P3_C12. The sequence continues at coordinate 14,356 of NZ_JBFUGW010000056.1, read as the reverse complement.
GTCATCAACCTGTTCTTCGCCGGCTGCGTGTCGGTGTGCCCGGTGTCGATGGACCTGCTGCGAACGCTGCGGGCCAGCTTCGGCAGCCAGGCACCGCAGTTCGTGTCGCTGACGGTGTCACCGCTGACCGACGACGTGCGCGCGCTGGACGACTATGCTGCCAGATTCGGGCTGCCCAAGGACTGGATCCTGCTGACCGGCGAGCCCCGACATGTCGAATCATGGGCGCGCCACAGCCTCTACTCCGACATCACGCAACTCGGTGCGGACGGGCTGCCGCCTCACACCGAACGCGCTTTTCTCATCGACCGCCGACACCGCATCCGCGGCATCTACGACGCGCGCTCGCCGCACGAGATGGTGCGGCTGCGCAGCGACATCGGCCAGCTCAGGCGGGAAGAGGCTCCCGCCGAGGTTCAGTCGACCGCGGCCTCGCCCTCTTCGCCCCCCGAGGACCCCACGGTCGTGATGCGGTAACCCTTGCCGCGGATGGCCACGATCCGGATCGCATCGGCCCCGACTTCGCGCAGGCGCTGGCGCAACCGCGACACATGCGCATCGACAACGCGCGAGCCGCCGATGCGGCCCACCTTGGTGGCCGGGATCACCGATTCGATGTCGGCCCGACTGACCGGATGCGGCGCGCGATCGAGCAACAACTTCAACGTGTACAACGATGAGATTCCCAGCGAGAACGGCACACCCCGCACACTGCAGGTCAGGCTCGCCGTGTCCACCGCCAGCTCGGTGTCGCCCAGCGCATCATCCATGCGAGCGGCGCGGTCCTTCTGGATGCGCTGCCCCGCGTGACGGATCAGCACCGCGAGGGCCTCTTCATGCGCCAGGTCGCCCCAGACGTGATCGAAGCCGAGTTCCAGTGCGAGCAGGTGCACCAGGCTGCCGAATGCCGGCCCGTACAGCGCCACCGACAACACCCCCGCCTCACGCAGGGTTTCGAGCATGGCACCGAGCGGCACATCGAGGCCGTTGGCCGCAACGATCGCCATCCGGGCCGACCCGATGCGAGGGCCTCGCACGATCACATCAGCCACCGAAGCCACGATGCAAGGTCGGCCCAGATTGGCACAGACCCGCCGAAGCCGCGTGCGGTGCCGTTCGTCCTGTGCCACGACGAACACCGTGTCTGCCGGTGACGGCGCCGGCATGTCTGCCGCACTCTCCGTCGCGCCGGTTTCCGCCTCGGCGGCGCTGTTTGCAGCGGTGTCCGTCGCCTCGCCTGGCGGACTCGCACAGGCGAGGCTCAGGAGAAGCGGATGCTCGTCAATGCGCTTGTGCAAGGTATTCGCGGTATTGGTCATGAAGACTCGATCGATGGCGGCAATCTCATGCCCCGCAGGAACGACCTTCCAGCGACCAGCACGGCAACGCCCCGTTGGCTGCGTTGCTCGCGTTGGGATGGGAGATCGTCCGTTGGCGCCCCTGTTCGTCGGTGCGGTACTGGTAGCCCGCCATCGGCCCATGGCCGACGGCATCGAGCGTGTAGCCGCTTCCGTCATCACTGAGTGAGCAATGCACCGAGAAATGTTCCACCTGGGCATCCGGGACCGCACATTTCCCGGACACGCCATACCGGTGGTCACGCTGGAACGACTTTTCCAGCTGGATGCCGACCATCGACATCTCCCTGAGCGCAGGAACGGTGCGCGAGTTCTGCACCTGCGCGTTGAAGCTGGGCAGCGCCACCGCCATCGTCGTCAACGCCACAGCGAGGACCACGCTCAGTTCGACAAGGGTGAAGCCGCGGAAAGCCGTATGAGTAGAAGTCATGGTTGCAATTTGTTGCGAGTCGGTGGGGTCGAATCATCGGGGTAACAGAATGCGAACGCCACGCAGAAGTGCCCATTTCGAGGGCCGCAAATGTCAACGATTGCGAACCATCGTTGCCAAGCTGCCGTCTCTGCACCGAGCATGCACAGACCTGCGCTTTGGACCCTTTCATCGAGCTCCCCTGCGCCGACAACACCTCAACCTCACCATCGACGAATCCTGCGATGCGCTTGCGAATGGTTCATCAATTGGCGCTGCTGCTGCTGGCAACGGTCAGCCTGTCCGTGCTGTGCGTCATCGTCGGCGCGCTGCTCAGCGTGCGCGGCGGGGTCTCCGGCTTCGTGAACGCCCGCGAGTCGCTGCGGCTGGATCGTTTCGCGATCTATGTCGGCGAACAGGCCAGCGCCCGCGGCGGCTTGCCGGCAGTGGTCTCCGAGGTCGGCGACATGCGCAAGCTGGTCGACGGATTTCTCGTCCGCGAAGGAGACCCGGAGGAGCGCAACAGCGATTTGCAGGCGAGCCGGGTCCGGCAATCGGGATTCGCGGGTCGCATCCGCATCCTGGATGCAGACGGCACGCGGCTCGCAGGCAGCCCCGCGGAGCCGGACGGCCGCACTCTGGACCGCCAGATCCTCGTCAACGGCCGATCGGTGGGCACGGCCTTGCTGGACCTCGGCAGCAGCCTCCATGAATCGGACGCCGCATTCCTGCGCGGCCAGTACCTGGGTATCGCGGCGGCAGCCTTCGCATCGCTCGCCGTGTCGATGGCCCTGGCCGTGCAGGTGGCCCACCGATGGAGCCGGCCGCTGGGCGCACTGCAGGAGGCGACACGCAAGCTTGCCGCCGGCCAGTTCGAGCCCGCCGACGCGGCATTCGACGGTCCGCAGGAGATGCAGCAGTTGTCGCACGACGTGTCGTCGATGGCAGATTCGCTGCGCCGGCTCGAACTGACCCGCCGCAAATGGATGGCGCAGATCTCCCATGAACTGCGCACGCCGCTGTCGGTGCTGCAAGGCGAGATCGAATCGGTGGAAGACGGCGCCCGAGAACCCAGCCACGCCCTCGTGATGAACCTCGGCGAGGAAATCCGCCACATGGTGCGCATCGTGGACGACCTGCACCTGCTCGCGGTCGCAGACCTCGGCAGCGTGCCCTGCCACATGGTCGATCTCGATCCGCTGGGCACGCTGGAATACATCACCACGAAACTCGTTCGCCACCCGTCGCTCGACGGCCTGCAGATCGAGGTGTTGCCGCCCGCTTCGCGCATCCTGCGCGCCTCCTGGGATCCGGTGCGCATCGAGCAGGTGCTGCGCAACCTGCTGACCAACAGCGGCCGCTACACCACCCGCCCCGGGCGCGTGCGCGTGTGCTGGGGCGTGCGCGAGGACGACCGCCACCTGTGGCTGCGCGTCGAGGACTCGACACCGGGCGTGGCCCCCACCGACCTGCCCCAGATCTTCGAGCCGCTGTTCCGGGCCGATCGATCTCGCCAACGCAGCGGAACGGGCAGCGGATTGGGCCTGGCCATCGTGCGCGCCATCGTGATCGCCCACGGCGGCACCGTCGATGCCAGCCCGTCTCCATGGGGCGGCCTGGCCATGCAACTCGTGCTTCCGGTGAAGTCGGATCAGCAAGGAGCACCCGAGTGAACACCTCGATGGACACCACCCCGATCCTCATCGCCGAGGACGACGTGAAGATCGCCGACATGCTCGGCAACTACCTGCGCGCGCAGGGCTGGCAGACGCTGGTGGTCCACAACGGCATCGCGGCGGTGAACGAGGTGCGCATGCAGCGTGCGTCGATCCTGCTGCTCGACCTGATGCTGCCCGGGCTCGACGGCCTCGAGGTGTGCCGCTCGATCCGCGAATTCTCCTCGGTGCCCATCATCATGCTGACGGCACGCATCGACGAGGTCGATCGATTGCTCGGCCTCGAAGCCGGCGCAGACGACTATGTCTGCAAGCCGTTCAGCCCGCGCGAGGTCGCGGCGCGCGTGAAGGCGCAGTGGCGCCGCGTCACCGGCCAGTTCCGCACCATGTCGCACGGCGGCTTCGATGTCAACGAGGCGGCGCAACGCATCCTGTGGCAAGGCAGCGCGCTCGACCTGACGACCTCCGAGTACCGCATCCTGCGCGCACTGCTCGTGCGCGCCGGTGCCATCCTGTCTCGCGCCCAGCTGCTCGACGCGGTGCGACAGGATTTTCGCGACACGGCTGACCGCACCGTCGACAGCCACATCCGCAACCTGCGGCGCAAACTCGAGGAAGTCCGGCCCCAAGGCTCCGGAATCATCGCGGTGTACGGCATCGGCTACCGCTTCGACCCCTGAGGCGTCAACCCTGTTTGCCCTGTCACAACCACTCCGATTTCAGGTATGTTCAAACCCATGGTCCGTCTCGCAGTCCGGCCGATCTTCCGGGAGACACGATGAAAGTCGCAATCGTTGACGACGATCCTTCGCAGGTCGACTTGATCTCGCACGCCATCTCGAGCCTGGGCCACGACTGCCAGGGGTTCGAGCGCGGCCAGGCGCTGATCCGCCAGATGCGCCGGGATACCTTCGATTTCCTGGTGCTCGACTGGCACCTGCCCGACATGACGGGCCCGGAAATCGTGACCTGGGTCCGCAACAAGATCGAGCATCGCATCCCGATCCTGTTCGTGACGAATCGCAATGAGGAGCGCGACCTGGTGGACGCCTTGTCCAACGGCGTCGACGACTACCTGACCAAGCCGGTGCGCGTGGGCGAACTCACCGCCCGGGTGAACGCGCTGATGCGCCGCAGCTACCCCGCATCGCCCACCGAGATCGAATCCTTCGGCCGCTACAGTTTCGACACCCGGCGGCGCATGCTGACGATCGAGGGCGAGCCGGTCGAATTGAAGCAGAAGGAGTACGAGCTGGCGCATTTCCTGTTCCACAACGTCGGTCGACTGCTGGCGAGACAGCACCTGCTCGAGAAGGTGTGGGGCGTGAACCCCGAGATCTGGTCGCGAAGCCTGGACACGCATGTCTCGAACCTGCGCAACAAGCTCGGGCTGAGGCCACCGTCCGGCTACCGGCTCAGCGCCGTCTACGGCGTGGGATACCGGCTCGAAGCGCTCGACGAATCCGACTCCGTCGCGGCAGGCTCCGAATCCGCCACCCCGTCGGCGTGACCGCCGGGCAGGTACAGGCTCATCGTCAGCCCCTGGGTTGCGGCGCGGCGCTGGCGCAATGCGCCGCCGTGGCGACGCGCCACCAGCGACACGAAGCCCAACGCGTAGTCATCTTCGGCCGGCAGCACCGGCACGCCATCGTTCGCCCGCCCGGTACCCGGATCGTCAGCGCCTGACGGCGTGCCGGGATCCGGCGTGGCGCCATGGTCGGTCACTTCGACGGCCACGCCCGTGCCGCTGCGAACCACGGTGCACCGGATGCTCGCCCCGCCGGGGCTGCGGTCGAGCGCATGGCGCAGCAGGTTGCCGATCGCCCGCTGCAGCAGCGGCGCATCGCCCACGACGTGCACCGGCACCGGCAGCCCCTGCGGCCGGCGGATCGTGACCCGGCGAGCGCGGGCGCGTTCCCACAGATCGTCGACCGCGTCGGCCGCCACCTCGTTCAGATCGAGCGCCTCGCGGCGCAGGTCCGCCTGCTGCGCCCGCACATGGCGCACGAAGTTGTCGGCCATCGACAATGCGGCGGTGGCGCTGTTTTCCACCTGCGACAGCAGGTCGGCTTCGCTCATCGTGCCCTGGCGCAACCGCCACAGTTCGAGCACGCCGAGGATGGTGGAGTGCGGGGCGCGCAGGTCGTGGTTGAGCAGGCGCAGCGCCGCATCGAGCTGCTCCCGCAACAGGTGCTCGGCGGTGCCGTCGCGCACGGCAATCGTCCAACCGGACGGGCCACCGAAGATTCCGGCCCGGACCGTCACCCGGACGACGAGGCGCCGATGCTGCGTGTCCTGGGATTCGCATTCGAAGCCGTGCTGCGGCGCGTCGCCTCGCGGCCACAACGCCGCACGGTCGCTCAGGCGCACCGTGCCGTGGAACACATCGGCGACCTCGCGCCCCGGCAGGGGGCCGCCGAAGCACACGGTGGCTGCAGCGTTCGCATGCTCGATGCGGCCCCGCGCATCCACCAGCAGAACCGGGTCCGGCGTGGCATCGGCTGCGGCGCGGCGCTGGGCGCGCGGGCCCAGCGTCGACACACGCCGCAGCAGCGTCTGCCAGGCGCCGCGAGACACCGCCTGGGCCGCGGGGGTGCGTGGCACGCTGTCCGGTCGCGACGGTGAGGCTGTCATGAAGGTCATTGTGGGCGGAGCCCTCGGCGCTTTGCAAGGCGTACCGGGGCGTTTTTCCTGCGGCCGGATCGCCTGAATCGCCAACAACTGTCAACTCGGCGAGGTGCATCCGCGACCGCTTGAATAAGTCACGCGCCATCGCAACAGCTTGCAGGCTTCTCTGCCGAAAGGCCGGGCACGATCTCCTTTCTCCATCGCTTCGCGACCGCTTCACATCACCATGTCGTCCACCCTCGCCGCCTTGCCCACTCCGCCGTCGCGTCCGGCGTCGCCGGCATCGCGGCCATTCCGCCCGCTGGTGTTGCGCACCCTCGCCGCCATCGCGGTGAGTTGCCTGCTGTGCTCGGCGCTGTCGCTGGGCCTGCACGCCTGGCTCGCGTTCGGCGCCCAGGCCGCCGACGAGCAGGCCATGGCACGCGACATCGCGGCCACGCGGGTGCCCCGCCTGGCCGATGCGCTGCAGCGCCAGGACGGCAACGCGATCCAGCAGGAACTCGACCAGATCTCCCGCTACCCACGCATGGTGAACGTGCGGCTGCTCACGCCGTCGGGCACCGCCTACGTGGCCGGCGCGCCATCCGACCTGCCCGGTGCGGCGCAGGGCGTGCTGCAGGGGGTGCTGCCGCGGGCGGCGCTGCGCGGCGTCGAGATCCCGATCACCGCAGCAGGCGCCGACCCCACCGGCCTCGGTCAGCTGGAGCTCGACTTCGATCGCAGCGGCCTGTCGGCGCAGGTGCGCGGCAGCGTCGCGAAGACGGCACTCGCCATCGTGCTGCCGGCCGTGCTGCTCGGGCTGCTGGTGGCCTGGATGCTGCACCGCGACATCTCCCGCGGCCTGCGCCTGATCGCCCGGCAGGCGGCGCTGCTGAAACCCGAGGAACTCGGCCCGCTGCCGGCGTGGCCCCGCCCACAGCGCCGCTGGCGCGACGAGATCGACCTGGTGGCAGACAGCTTCCAGCAACTGCACCGGGGCATCGCGCGCTACGTCGGCGAACGCGACCGTGCGCTGCAGACGCTCGGTGCCGAACGCGATCGCCTCGAAGGGGCCGTGCAGCAGCGCACCGCCGACCTGACGCGGCTGAACCGGGTGCTCGAATCGGCCTCGCGCCTGTCGGCCCGGCTGATCTACCTGCCGCCCGATGCCTATCCGCTGGCACTGCGCATGGCGCTGGCCGACATCGCCGAGCTGCTGGGTGCCCGCGCCTGCGCCTTGGCCGAGCGTGGCGAGGGCCGGCGCTGGAACTGGACCTTCAGCGGGGGTGGGGGCCCCTGCCCGGCCGAGGGCGGCGAACTGCCGCCGCTGTTCCCGGTCGACGGCTGGCAGATGCAGTGGTGCACCGAGAGCAGCGATTGCCACGAATCGCGCGCGCTGCTGCACGGCTGCGCTGCCGGGTCGCTGCAGGTGTGCCGCCATGACGCGGCCGACAGCGGCCAGTTGCTGGCCTGCCTGGACCTGCCGCAAGCCGTCGAGGAGCGCGAGATCGCGCTGATCGCGAAGCCGCTGTTCGGCGCGCTCGCGCGCTGGCGCGACCTGGCGCAGCTGGAGCAGGCCCGCCGCGAGCTGCTGCACCAGTCGCGCAGCGACGCGCTCACCGGCCTCGCGAACCGCCGCGCCTTCGACGAACGCAAGCTGGAAGAGGTGCGCCGCGCCTGGCGCTCGCAGCGCCCGCTGACGCTGGTGATGGTYGACATCGACCACTTCAAGCGCTTCAACGACCGCTACGGCCACGCCGCCGGCGACGACTGCCTGGCCCGCGTCGCACGGGCGATCGGTGCCGCGTTCGAGCGCGGCGGCGAATGCGCGGCCCGCATCGGCGGCGAGGAGTTCGCGGTCCTGCTGCCCGACGTCAACGCGGCCGATGCCGAACGCCGCTGCGAGCGCATCCGCCAGACCATCCACCACATGGCGATCCCGCACGCCGATTCGCCGCCGGGGTTCGTCACGGTCAGCATGGGCATCGCGACGCTGTGCCTGGCCGAGATCACGCCGCCCGACATCGCGTTCGACCGGCTGCTGAAGCGCGCCGACATGGCGCTCTACGGCGCGAAATCGGCCGGCCGCGACGGCATCGTGATGCTCATGTGAGGCGCGCCAGCGGGCCGAGCGCCGGGCCGCCCCAAGCCGGCCCGCATCCCCTCGGGGGATCGGCCGACGTACCCGTCGGCCGAGGGGCCGTCATTTCGCCCAGGGCGCGATGAATGCGAGCAGGCGCCGCTGCGAGCGCTGCAGCGCCTCGGGGTTGCCGCCGACGTGCACGCCCTCGCCGGGATGCAGCCCGTTCGGCACCTCCTTGCGCACGCGCACCGGCGCATGCGAATCGAAGCCGTGGTACGCGCCGGCATAGGCCTCGATCTGCACGGCCGGCGAGCCCGCGCCGCTGTCGATCGCGGCCTGCGCCGCGAGGGCCTGGCAAGGCGCGGCGGGCGTCCAGTCGTCGGCCTCGCCCACCAGCACCAGCAGCGGTGTCGACGGCTGGTAGCCGCGCCGCAGGTCGGCCTCGCAGCCCGGGTAGAAGGCCACCGCGAAGGCCGGCCGTAGCGGCGCCTCGCGCACCTCGCGCTGCCGCAGGTTGGTGGCCGACAGCACGGTGCTGCCGCCGTTCGACCAGCCGACGAGCCCCAGCCGCTGCGCATCGACGTCCGGCCGCTGCGCGAGCCAGTGCAGCGATGCGAGCGCATCGAGCCGGCGATTCGCCTGCGTCACCTGGCGGGTGCCGATGCGCTGCGTGCACAGCTCGGTCTCGCCGCGTGGCGTCAGCGAATCCACGACCAGCGCGTGCATGCCCTGGCGGTTGAAGAACTCTGCGTACTCGCGCATGCGCGCGCCGAGCCGGCCACGGTGGTCGTACGGACCGCTGCAGCCGTGCAGCAGCACGACCGCCGGGGCTTGCCGCCGGTCGGCGCCGAACCACCAGGCCTTCAGCGTCACGACCTGGCCGCCGTGGCGATCGAGACTGTCGAAGGCGACCTCGGTCTGTGCGTGCACACCCAGCACCGCGGCACATCCCGCCGCGGCGACCAGGCGCAGCCAGCGTGTCATGGCTTCACGCCGTCGGGCGAGATGCCGGTCGCCGGCGGCAACGGCGAGAAGTGCAGCGCCTGCGTGCCCGGCGCAGCCGTCAGCGTGGTCACCGAGCCGATGCCGAAATCCTGCGAGCCACCGACGCGCCGGTAGCGCCACTGCATCTGGCTGCGCCAGGCGCCCGAGCGCTCGATGTTGCGTTCCGCCTGCAGTTGCACGCGGGCGCCCTTGCCGCCGAGTTCGCCGGTCAGCTCGACGACGGCCAGCCGCAGGCCCGGTCCGGACACGCGCTCGGCCCACACCATGCAGCGCGCCCCTTGCGCGGCCACCAGCAGCACCCGGCTGTCGCTGCCGGGCGCGGCGAGCACCGAGCCGGGCTCGCCGGCCAGCAGTTCGTCGGTGGAGCCGCGCATCGGGTCGACCGGGAAGAAGCCCTGGGCGAGTGCCCAGTCGACCGCGGCGGCGGCCTGGCCCTCGGTCTGCACGCAGGCGTCGCGGAACAGGCGGGCCACGGCGCGCGGGTCGGCCCAGATCGAGCGCAGCGCCGCGCTCTCGGGCGCCGGCTCGGCATCGGCGGGCGGGGTCGTCAGCGGCGTCGTGACCAGTTCCGCTGCCGATTTCACCGGGTACGTCACCGCCGGTTCCACCACCGACGGTGCCACCGACTGAGCGATCGACAGACCCGGCAGCGCCGCCCACAACGCAAGCGTCRCCGCCTGCCCGATGTCCGCCAAGACGGATCGACTTCCTCTGACCATGCTCACGCCCTGACCTTCCGTTGCTGCCGCGTTGCCGAGGGCGAGATGGTCGCACAGGCGTGCGGCGACGGGGCGAGGATGACGCTGGAGTTCCCGCGCCGCCCCTCAGCTGACCGCGATGCGCGGCGGGTTCGGATGGAAACGCACCATCGCGTGCGCATCCACATACTGCCCGTCGCGCAGCGCGTAGCCCTTGAACGTGCCTTCGATCTCGAAGCCGAACTTCCGGTAGAGGCGCAGCGCGGCGGGGTTGTCGGTGAAGACGGTCAACTCCATGCGCAGCGCGCCGGCCCAGTTGTCCGCGTAGTCGCACATCGCGGCCATCAGCGCGCTGCCCACGCCCTGCCCTTGCGCCGACGGGGCGACCGAGATGCCCAGCACCAGCGCGTGCCGCCGGCGCGTCTGCGGCCCGACCGGGTGCAGCCCCGCGGTGCCCACCACCTCGCCATTCAGTTCCGCCACCAGCGGCAGGTCGGTCTTGCCCGGTGCGCAGGTGTCGGTGAGCCGCGCCTTCCAGGAGTGCGCATCGACATGCGGCATCTGCAACAGGCCCGGGAACACCTGCGGATCGCCCATGATGCGGGCGTAGGCGGGAGCGTCATCGGGGCAGGCGCGCCGGATCGTGATCGTCATGCAAGTGACCTGTGTCAGTTGTGAAGTGCCCGCGCAGCTTACCTGCCCGCTGGCTTCGGGTCGACGTACGACCGTTCGGTTACGGGGGCGCACTCGCCTGCGTGCGGCATGCACACTGGCTTCACGATCAGACACCAGCACACGCCCTGCCACCGTGAACACCACCACCACTTCGAATGAGTTCCTGTCCGAGATGTCCCTGTTGATGGGGCTGCCGCAGGGCGGCGCCACTGCGTTGCAGGACAGCTCGGCGTTCTGGGGCCCCGGCGGCCTGCTGTGCCGGCTGCAGATGCAGCATGACGGCGCGAGTACCGCGGTGCGGCCGCAGGTGCTGCTGCCGATGCTGGCGCGCGAGCTTGCGGGCTTGCGCGTGGAGCAGATGATGGCGATGCAGCAGGCGGTGATGCTCGAGTACGGCTGGATGCTCGGGCTGTCGTCCGAAGGCATGCTGCAGCTGAGCCCGCTGAAATGGATCGAGCAGCCGAGCGACGCGGTCGCCGCGCTGGACCTCGGTCATGCGGTCGGCATGCAGGCGCTGGAGACCTTGTTCGTCGATGGCGACGAGGAGACGGACGATGGGGACGCGGTCGCCTTCGACGGGTTCAAGGATTCGGTGGATGACGAGTTCGATGCGCTGTTGTCGGAGACGGGCAGCAGGCGGGCGGGCAAGCCGACGCTGCATTGAGGCAGCACGCCGGCAAGACCGTCGGTACRATTCACGGTGATCACTTTGGTGACCCGTCATCCTTGCCATGCTCAAGGCGATCGATCGCTCGCGTGTAGGTCTGCTTTGGGCTTCCGACCTTGACGTCACGGACCTCTACCGATCGGTTGGCGTAGAACGAGCTTTTGTCTCGGAATTCAACGCTGAACAGGTGTCCGCGCAAGAAGACAACATGTGCGTCCCGTTCATTGCCATCCACGCTGAGCCTCACGACTACCAGCATGTCCCCGAACCTCGGATCTTGGATTCTCAGCTCGCTGTTGTCGTCGTATAAGCGAAGCACGTTGATGCGCCCTTGGGACATGCGCTCGACAAAGTACCTTTGATGAAGTTGAGCTTCGAGAAGCCTCTGTACATCTTCTGGAAAGTGTCGAATGGCAGCGTTCACGATCAAGCACTCATGCTCGCTCAACGTCCAACTGCCATTCCCGGAAAGGTAGTGCAGTGCGTCCCAAGCGCGATAGAAGACTTGCTTAGCGGCACTCACACTCTGACCCCGCAATCCATTTTCCAGCTACTCCTGGCTCATTCCCGCGAGACCTCATCCAGCGTCAAGTGATAGACGCTGTGGAAACAAGCCTGCATGTCGGTTTCGCTGGCCTCAGACCCTTCGACAACGAACGCTCCGTCGCCACCCGGCCGCTGCACGACATCCCAGTCTTCGCTGTGCCCAATAGTCAAGAACCCATGAACGCATTCCGATGACTTGATGCCGTCGGCCGACAACTCGAAGCCACCGTTCCGCGACCTCAGCGTGCCGTACCGCGAGAAAAACTCTCGCGTAACGGGACCAAGTTGTTCTGGCAGCAAGCTAGTTTCATCTTTTGGACTGACGAATAGCTTCTCGCCCTTGGCAATGAAGTCTTMGACCTTCGCTCGGGCTTCCTCAAGCGACATGTTATCGACTGCCGATTCAGGCAATGGCACTTGCATCTGTCCTTGTGATTGTCGAAACAGCGCAATGCAAAACAAAATAACAATACAAACGCCCAAAATTGCGAACGACATCATCGGCATTTCACTCCTTGCAGATACATGCACTGACTCGAGTGGGATTGCCCGCCGCCGCCACGCCGTACGCGCTCAGGTTGCCGTTCAGGCTCAGGTCCATGCGATTACCATTGACACCGACCAGGAGCAAGGAGTTCTTCAGATGATGCAGCGCTCATCACTGTCGACAACATTTACTCGGGCGGCATAAGAGGTTGAGATCCGTATCGAGAATCCGCTCTCCAAGCGCCCGTACTGCAATCCTCGGGGCGCGTTGCCATGAATCAACTAATGTTCTGCACAACTTCTGAGGTAGATAAAAATCGCCACCAACACGACCGGCAATGCCCAGATAACCACTGAGATGACAACCCTCTTTGGATTTAGCGACTTCATCATATCGATTTGCTCGGCGGCAATACGACGGCTCGGCGTCGTAGTCGTAGCTGCCGGTCACTCCCGCCTTCATGATGCTCGCGATCGCGCCGTTCAGCTTGTATAGGCCACTGAACGTCAATCCGGCAATTTTATCTTTGACAATCAGAGTCTTCCGAAACCTTCCGGAGGGTTACTTCCAGCGTTCTGCCACTGGGTAAACCAGCGGAAGTTGAAATAGAGAAAAATCTATTTCTAAACTGAACAATCTGCGCCTCCGAATAGCAGACCTCGAGATGCAGAGGCGACCGCCAATTGACCTTTAGTCCATTTGTCTTGTCGGCCTCAAGCATGAGACGAGACTCTCCATCTGCGCTAGTAATCCAGAGCTGATACGGTTGCGAAACCGTAGCACCTAGCCCGTCCAATCTGGGCGCCACAATCGCAGCGACAAAGCGCCCGTCAGACGACGAAATCTCGCTAATTCTTTCCATGTTTTCCGGAGGTTTACCCCGATGTGCCCCCAACGTTGACAATGCGTACAGCCACATAACCAACAGCCCTGCCGAAAATGAAATTCCGGCGATCAAGAGAAGTTTGATGGTTTTCATCATTTGCACCCGCACCTTGCGTATTGACGACCTAGTTCAATTTGGAGTGCATCCGCGGCATCGTCCCCATATGGCCAGCGCAGGAAGGGAATTCCACTGCCGGCTGCACTGGCTCCGCGAAGCTGTTGATAAATTCCAGCACCATTGAACGTTGAAAATGCTGACACCCCCATGGCTTCTGTTACTGCCCCAAAGTTGAAATTTCCGAAGTCTTYGTATTGCGCCCCTCCACGCTTGTAATCCCAGGGAGCACGATTCTTTACATTTTCGTATAGCCCCAGCATGCATGCTGGATTCCAAGCCGGGCAAGCCTTTGCGATTTCAATGTTGTCATTGACACACACCCCAGGTGGTGCGAGGGGGGGCTTCGGACAAGCGCAAGGGGGTTTCGGCTTAGGGCACCAAGCAGATAGCCCTGCGCTCTCGCACATGTATGCCTGAAGCCCGTTCGGATCGATGTAGGTGAGCGGATTGCCTTCGACGTAGGCGTAGGTGTTGATGCCCCCGGCAAGCCCGATAGGGTCGGATTGCCGATAGGCTCCTCCATCCGGCGCGTAGTAGCGCGCAAAGTTGTACCAAAGCCCGCTCTCCGCATCCGCATACTGTCCCGGGAACCGCAGGTTCTGCGTGAGGACCCCGAGCCCGTCGGGATTCGTCTCCGGCGCCGTTGTGCCGAACGGCTCGGCCAGCCAACGCCAGCGTTTGGCTCCTGTTTGATCCACCACGATGCGCGGTGCGTTCAGGTGATCCGCATGGATGTAGAACACCAGCGGCGCAGCGTTCGGGTCACTCGCATTGGCCGGGTCCGGCATGAACATCGCCACCGGGATGTTGTCCAGCCACACATATTCGCGCAGCGCCTTGCCGGTCTGGTCGTATTCGCCCAGCAGTTGTCCGTCCAGGTCGTACACGAAGATCACCACCTCGCCCGTGCTCGTCACCTTGCGGATGCGTCGGCGATCGGCGTCGTAGTCGTAGTTGCCGGTCACGCTCGCCTTCGTGATGCTCGCGATCGAGCCGTTCAGCCCGTAGACCGCCATGTAGTTCGTGCTGTCGCTGGTCGTGTTGCCGGCGTTGTCGTAGCCGAAGCTGCGGGCCGGGTTCGTGATGCTCGTCAGCCGGTTGCTCGTCGCCTCGGTCGTGTAGGTGCTCGGGCTACCGTTCAG
>NZ_JBFUGW010000055.1:0-28633 GCF_056402735.1 Rhizobacter sp. P3_C12 | reverse complement strand
GGCCTAACCTGTCGCTCGAGCCGACTCGTGTCGCCAGGCCGCCGCCTGGGGCTCAGGTTCAACGTTGAACGGCTGCTTTCCGGAACCTTGTTCAACCTGAGCCAGCTTCCGCTTTGGGTCGATTGTTGTCCTTCGGTGCCGCCGCATGAACTCGCACTACAGGCCACACCCGGGCGACCACCTCGTCCAGCCGGTTTGGCGTCCCCGCCCCCCGCTCTCGCACAGCGCCTTCAATGTCCCCAGCGCCTTTGGCCAGGTTTCCACCATGCCATCGAACTCATCCTTCATGTCCTCGTCGACCGTGAGCGTCGTTCCCTGCGGCGTGGCCGTGAAGGTGTCGTTCTCGTAGGCTGGCGCCCAGGCGCGGATGGCTTCGCTGTCGGTGTCTTCAACCCCGTCGGCGATGTAGCCGAGGTGCCGGATCGAGATGAACTCGTTCGGCCGGTTCGCGGCGACCTCCGTGACCCTCCCCTCCCCGCCCGGCGTCAGGAATCGGCATCGCCCTGCGCCGGCTCCTCCGGATCGAAGGGCTGCACGCCCAGCCGCGCCACGCCCTGATCGACGCGCGCCGAGAGCTTCGCGAGCTTGCGCTGCAGGTCCTTCCAGTTGCGGATGCCCTCGTTCACCGGGTCCATCGGGTAGTAGACCTTGTTGCCCTTGGGCTTGGCGGCCGACAGCGCGAAGCGCACGAGGTCGTTCAATTCGAACGCCAGCTCGGTCATCTGCACGCGGGTCTCGGCCACGTGGGCGTCGATCAGTTCGCGGCGGCGCGGGGTCATCTCCATGAAGGATCTCCTGGGCCCTCAGAGGACCATAGAAAAAGGGCCTGTCCCTTTCGGAACAGGCCCTGATTTCCAGACGTTTTGGTGGGCGATGAGAGGGTCGAACTCCCGACATCCTCCACGTCAAAGAGGCGCTCTACCACTGAGCTAATCGCCCGAGTCCATGACTATAGCATGTGTTTTTTTGGGATCCAGCCGTGGTCGGAATTTTCTTCGCCAACCGACTCACTTCCTTCGTGCACTCCGCACGCCGCCGATGCGGTCCACCGCCGCCAGCACCTGGTTCAGCCGGGCCGAATCGGCGACCTCGACGGTGAAGGTCATCCACGCGGTGCCGCCGCGCACGTCCTTCACCGACTGCGTGTTGACGCCGGTCACGTTCATCTTCTCCTTCGCGAACACCTCGGAGATGTCGCGCAGCAGGCCCTGCCGGTCGGCCGCCTCGACCAGCACGTCGACCGGGTACAGCGAGGGCTTGTCGCCGCGCCGCTCGCCCCAGGTGACCTGGATCACCCGCTCCGGGCTGCGCGCGGCCATCTGCCGGAAGTTGCTGCAGTCGGCGCGGTGGATGGCCACGCCGCGCCCGCGCGTCACGTAGCCGCCGATCGCATCCGGCGGCGCCGGCCGGCAGCAGCGCGACAGGCTGGTCATCAGCGATTCGACGCCCACCACCAGCACGCCGCCCTTCGGCGCTTCGCCCTCGGGGCGGGTCAGGCGCTGCGTGATCACCGCATCGGGGTCGGGCTGCGGTTCGGGCGGGCGCAGCAGCGCCTCGATGTTGCGCAGCGAGAACTCGTCCTTGCCGACCACCTCGAACAGCGCCTCGGCATGGCGGAAGCCAAGCTGCGCCGCCAGGTCGTCGAGCTTCATCGACGTCTTGCCCTCGCGCTGCAGCAGCTTCTCGACCGCCTCGCGGCCGCGCGCGATGGTGTCGCGCAGCGCCAGCGCATTGAACCAGGCCCGCACCTTGGCCTTCGAGCGCGAGCTCTGCAGGTAGCCCAGGTTGTCGTTCAGCCAGTCGAGCGACGGCCCGCCTTCCTTGATCGTCGTCACCTCGACGGTCTGCCCGCTCTGCAACCGGGTGTTCAGCGGCACCATCGTGCCGTCGACCTTGGCGCCGCGGCAGCGGTGGCCGAGGTCGGTGTGCACGGTGTACGCGAAGTCGATCGGCGTCGCGCCGGCCGGCAGCTCGATCACCGCGGCATCGGGCGTGAAGACGTAGATGCGGTCGTCGAACACCGCGCCGGGCGCCGCGCGCTCGCTGCGCTGCTCGACGCCGCCTTCGTCGCCGCTTTCGATGAACTCGCGCTCCCACGCCAGCAGCTGCCGCAGCACCGCCTTGCGCGCCTCGGCCACCTGGGCGTCGAAATCGCCGCTCGCGCTGACGCCGGCATAGCCCTTGGTGCCGGCCTCCTTGTAGGCCCAGTGCGCGGCCACGCCGTGCTCGGCGTGTTCGTGCATCGCCCGCGTGCGGATCTGCACCTCGACCGCCCGCCCGTGCTCGTCCTGCACCACGGTGTGCAGCGACTGGTAGCCGTTCACCTTCGGCCGCGCGATGTAGTCGTCGAACTCGCCCGGCACCGGCGGCCACAGCTCGTGCACGCGGCTCAGCACCGCATAGCAGTCGGGAACGTCGGCGACGATCACGCGCATCGCGCGCACGTCGAACACGCGGTCGATGTCCAGCCCCTTGCCGCGCATCTTCTTCCAGATGCTGTAGAGGTGCTTCGGCCGGCCCTGCACCTCGGCGCGCAGCCCGGCCGCGGCCAGTGCCTCGCCGAGCCGGCAGCGGAAGGCCTCGACGCCCTGCTCGCGCTCGACGCGCTTCTCGTCGAGCAGCCGCGCGACGTTCTTGTACTGCACCGGCTCGATGAAGCGGAACGACAGGTCCTCCATCTCCCACTTGATCTGCCAGATGCCCAGCCGGTTGGCGAGCGGCGCGAACACCTGCAGCGATTCGCGCGCGAGCACCGCCGGGCATGGCTGCTTGCTGCTCGCGAAGTGGCGCAGCGTCTGCAGCCGCGAGGCCAGGCGCAGCAGCACCACGCGCAGGTCGCGCGAGAACGCGAGCAGCATCTTGCGCACCCGCTCGGTCTGCTCGGCGCGCTGCTCGGCGTGCACCCTCGCCTCGCGCGCGGCGCGCTGGATCTGCACCAGCTTGCGGGTGTGCAGCACCAGGCTCGCGTACGACGCGCCGAAGGCCTTGCTGACGACCTCCTCCGGCTTGCTGAGGTAGTCGCTCGCGTAGACCAGGTAGGCGGCGGCGCGCATCGACGGCGCGGCGCCGATGCCCTGCAGGATCGCGGCGACGCCGTCGGCATGCACCAGCGCGTCTTCACCGGTGTCGAGCGCCTGGCCGTCGAGCAGCGGCTCGGCGAAGGCGCGCGCGCGTGCGAGCTGCGCAGCCTCGCCGTCGCGGCCCGCCTCGCTGGCCGTGTCGGCGGCCAGCTGGACGATCGGGGCCGCGTCCTGGTGGGTGTCGAGCAGTCCGGTCTTCACGCCAGCAGGAACTCCCGGACGGCCGCGATCTGCTCGGGCGAGGTCAGCATCGGCGCATGGCCGACGCCGTCGAACTCGCGCAGCAGCGCCCGCGGGCCGCGTTGCGTCATCGCCTGCGCGGTGGCGCGGGTCAGCAGGTCGGAGTCGGCCCCACGCAGCAGCAGCGTCGGGCAGGCGATGGCGTCGTACATGCCCCACAGCACGGCCTCGCCGGCGCGTGCCGCCTCGGGCGTGATGGCGCGGAACGGCAGCGCGATCTGCGGATCGTAGTGCGGCACGAAGCCCTCTCCAGTGGCATCAGCGTCGGCACGCAGCATCGGCCGCGTCAGCGCCAGCCATTGGTCGCGGGTGTGCGGCCCGAAGCCCTGCGAGATGGTCCACAGCGCGTCGGCCGCCTCCTCCAGGCTGCGCCAGCGCGCCGGCAGGCCGAGGTAGGTGCCGATGCGCGCCAGCGCCGCCGGCTCGATGCTCGGGCCGACGTCGTTGAGCACCAGCTTCGACACCGGCGAATGCTTCAGCGCCGCGAGCCCCAGGCCGATCAGCCCGCCCATCGAGGTGCCGACCCAGTGCAGCGTGCCGGCGTTCAGCCGCGCGAGCAGCGTGACCATGTCGGCCACGTAGGCGGGGATCTGGTAGCCCATCGGGTCGGCGAGCCGGTCGGATTGGCCGCGCCCGACGACATCGGGGCACACCACGCGGTACTCGCCCTGCATCGCCTGCGCGAAGGTGTCGAAGTCGCGGCCCTGGCGCGACAGGCCGTGCACGCACACCAGCACGCGCGGGTTGGCCGCGTCGCCCCACTCCCACCACGCCATGCGGTGCAGGCCGCGGGTGTCGAGGCATTGCACGTGGTTCAGGCGGGGTTCATGCATGGGCCGGGCTTCCTCTTCGATAATGGACTGTATCAACCTGGAGGTCTCCACCGTGCTCAAAGGAAAAACCGCCCTCGTCACCGGCTCCACCAGCGGCATCGGCCACGGCATCGCGCTGTGCCTGGCGCGCCAGGGCGCCAACGTGGTGCTCAACGGCTTCGGCGAATTCGAGGCGGCGCGCGCCGAGGTGGCTGCGCTCGGCGTGAAGGCCGGCTACCACGGTGCCGACATGAGCAAGCCGGCCGAGATCGAGGCGATGATGGCCTACGCGCAGGCCGAGTTCGGCGGCGTCGACATCCTCGTCAACAACGCCGGCATCCAGCACGTGGCCGCGGTCGAGGAGTTTCCCGCCGCCAAGTGGGATGCGATCATCGCGATCAACCTCAGCTCGGCCTTCCACACCACGCGGCTGGCGATTCCCGGCATGCGCGCGCGCAACTGGGGCCGCATCATCAACATCGCCTCGGCGCACGGGCTGGTCGCGTCGGCGCAGAAATCGGCCTACGTGGCCGCCAAGCATGGCATCGTCGRCTTCACCAAGTCGATCGCACTCGAGACGGCGCAGACCGGCATCACGTCGAACGCGATCTGCCCCGGCTGGGTGCTGACGCCGCTGGTGCAGAAGCAGATCGACGACCGGGCCGCGCGCGAGGGCATTGCGGTGGAGCAGGCCTCGCGCGAGCTGCTGGGCGAGAAGCAGCCGTCGCTGCAGTTCGTCACGCCGCAGCAGCTGGGCGACCTGGCGGTCTTCCTGTGCTCGGCCGCCGCCGACAACGTGCGCGGCGTGGCATGGGCGGTGGACGGCGGCTGGACGGCGCAGTGAGCGCCGGCCGCCGCGAGGTCACTTGGCCAGATCCTTGATCATCACCACCGAGCCGTTGACGCTGACCGTCACGCTGCCCTTGCCCAGCTCGACCGGCAGCGCCTCGTCGGCGGCGCCCATCGTCTTCATGCGGGCCATCGGCGCGGCGGCGTACATCACCGGTTCGTTGCTGCCGATGTTGATCTCGCGCAGCGTGTAGCTGGCGAAGCCGAACTGCTTCGCGTACTCGGCCGCCTTCGCACGGTAGCGGGCGATGGCCTGCGCGGCGACATCGGCCTCGACCTTCTCGCGTTGCTCGCGCGACAGGTTGCTGCCGACGCGGGCGATCGTCAGCGTGCTGATCTTCGCGGTGAGCGCGGCGATGCCGGGAATGTCCTTGCCCTCGACCACCAGCTCGGCGGTGCCCTGCCAGCCGTTGATGCCGCCCTTCTGGCTGTAGCGCGGGAACAGCGAGAAGTTGCCGGTGTGCACCTCGATGTCACCCGGCTTCGCGACGCGCTTGGCCTCGGCCAGCGCGGCGTCGAGTGCCTGCTTCAGTTGCGCCTGCACGGTGCCGGCATCGGTGCCCTCGCGGGTGGTGCTGAGCGTCACGTTCAACAGGTCCTTGTTGACCTCGACGGTGGCGCTGGCCGACAAGCTCAGCACGTTGTACGGCGTCGGCTCGGCGGCCAGTGCGGGTTCGGCCGCCAGCGCGGCGGCAAAGGCCGCGACGGCGGCCAGGGGCGAGAGCTTCGATTGAATCGTCATGGATCCTCCTTGTGTGTGGGATGCCACCGGTGGGCCGGTCAAGCCGATCAGGCGGCGATGAACGGCAGCGCATCGAAGCGCCCGTTCAGCACCACCTGCGGATCGACACCCCACCAGCGCTGCGCGATGGTCGCATAGACCTGCCGAAAATCTGCCGTGTGGACCAGGTTCTGATTGGTGTCCAGTCGTTGCAGGTCGGGCATGCGGCCGATCACGCCGCCGCGCACCGCACCGCCCATCGCGAAGTGCGGCGCGGCGGTGCCGTGGTCGGTGCCGCCGCTCTGGTTCTGGCGCGCGCGGCGGCCGAACTCCGAATACGTCAGCACCAGCGTGCGGTCCCAGGCGCCGGCCTCGACCAGGCCTTCGCGCAACGCGGCCAGGCCCTCGGCGAGCTGCTTCAGCAGCGCGGCATGCGTGGGCAGCTGGCCGCGGTGGGTGTCGAAGCTGCCGTGCGTCAGGTGGAACACCGGCACGCCGCCGCGCCCGGCCTGGCCGGCGACGATCGTGCAGCAGGCGCGCACCGCCTGGCCGAAGCCGTGTGCCGGGAACTCGGTGCGCAACGCCGGCGCACCGGGGTTGCGCAGGCCATCGGCCGCCTGCAGCACGCCGGCCTCGACCTTCAGCACATGCGCGAGCGCCGCATTGCCCTGCACGGCCGCCGGCCGCGCGAGGCGCGATTCGTTGACGAAGGCCTCGGCGCTGGTCAGCGAGACGGCGCGCGCGCCGCTCAGCGCGCCCAGCCCGGCGGTGCCGACGGCCACGCCTTCGGCGGTGAAGCGCCCTCGCCCGCGCAGCCCGGCATCGAAGGCGCGAGCCACCCAGCCTTCGTCGAGGTACTCGCGTGCCGCCGACGCGGTGTCCCAGATCTCGATCGAGCGGAAGTGCGACAGGTTGGGCTGCGGGTAGCCGAGGCCGAGCAGCAGCGCGAGTTCGTGCTTCTCCCACAAGGGGATCAGCGGTGCGAGCGCCGGATGCAGGCCGAGGGCGGCATCGAGCCGCAGCAGGTCGGCGGGCGGCAGCGCGAGCGTCGGCCGCAGCGCCGCGTACGCGGGATCGGCATACGGCACGACGGTGTTCAGGCCGTCGTTGCCTCCCTTCAGCTCGACCAGCACCAGCACGCGGTCGGCGGCCGAGGCTRCCGCCTGCAGGCGGTTCGTGCCCTGGGCCCAGACGGCGGACGGAATGCCCGGCAGCGCCAGGCCGCTGCAGGCGACGGCGGCGCCCGACAGGCGCATGAATTCTCGACGGGTGGATCGCATCGCGGCCTCCAGGTCACTTCAGTTGAAACGCAGGGTCCAGGCTCAGCGCCCGCAGCATCGACAGCCCGACCGTGCCGGCCGGCAGCGGATTGACCGGCGGCGCGGCCAGCACCGCGGCCTCGATGCGCGCCTTGGTGCGCTCATCGGGCTCGCGGTCGGCATGGGCGCCGAGCGGCGCGAGCCACGCGTCCGCATCGAAGCGCAGCCCGCCCCCGCCCTTCTCGACGCCACCCATCTCGACGCCGCGGAACAGGCGCTCGGTGAAGCGCTTGCGCTCCAGCAGCGTCGTGCTGTCGATCCAGTCGGTGTAGCCGGGCCAGCCCTTCACGTTGGGCGGCGCGAACAGGCTCTGCCCGAGCTTGGCGCTGGCGCGCGCGATCGGCAGCATCGCATCGAGCTGCATGTCGAACTTCGCGTCGAACTGGCGCAGCGTGCCCACCGTCAGCTCCACCGGCGACTTGATCAGCGCCGCGCGCGCGGCCGGCGCCCAGAACGCATCGCTCAGCAGCAGCTCGCGCAGCGCCGCGTCGATGCGCCAGCCGCTGTCGCGCAGCCGCGCGGCGACGCGCTCCAGCGTGGCCGGCTCCGGCACCGGCGAGACGAACTCGCGCCACAGCTTGCCGGCGATGAAGCGCGGCGCGGCCGGCTGCGCGAGCAGCTGGTCGAGCGCGCCATCGGCGTCGTAGGCGGCGCTGCGTCCGAACAAGGTCTTGCTGCCGCTGTCGTGCAGGCGCGGGCGCAGGCGGGCGCTCCAATCGGCACGGTCGACGGTCCAGCCCGAGAAGGCGCGCGCGGCTTCCTGGATGTCCTGCTCGCGGTACTGCCCTTCGCCGAGCGTGAACAGCTCCATCACCTCGCGCGCGAAGTTCTCGTTCGGCGCCTGCGCCTTGTTGGCCGCGCCGTCGAGGTAGATCAGCATCGCCGGATCGCGCGCGATGCCATGCAGCAGCTCGGCGAACGAGCCGAGTGCGTGCGTGCGCAACAGCTGCTGCTGGATGAACATGCCCTGCGGGCTCTGCACCTTCTGCACCGAGGTCGCGAAGTGGTTGTGCCAGAACAGCACCATGCGCTCGGCCAGCGGCGCCGGGGTGTCGCGCATCTCCTGCAGCCACCAGGCGGCCAGGTCCAGCGTGTCGCGCCGCGCCTGCTGGCGCGCCGCCTTGCGGGCGTCCTCGTCGGGCAACTGGCCAAGCGGCGTGCGGATCGCCTCGCGCGTGAAGTCGGGCGGCGGGTGCAGGGGGCGCGCGCCGCGCGCCGCATCGATCAGCCGATCGACGGCGGCCTCGGCACTCAGGCCGATCCAGGGCGCGAGCTGCTGCGGCGACGGTACGAAGCCGGTGCGGGTCAGCAGGTGGCGGGCATCGCTTTCGTTCAGCGTCATGCGTTTCTCCAGTCGGCCCCCAACGAACCGGCCGCCAGCTTCGCCGACAACTCTTGCCGACCTTCACAAACCTTCACTTGCCAAACCCGAAAAGCCGTGTCGCAAGATTTGTAACAGATGGTCCGGAGCCCCCAAAAACCGGATCGAACCTGCGCACAATCTCGGCTGTTACAAATCAACGGAGCCGTCGATGACGCCCACTGCCACTGCCCGCCCCGACCGCGTTGTCGTGGTCGATGACGATGCCCGGATCCGCGACCTGCTGCGCCGCTATCTGACCCAAGAAGGCTTCGAAGTCCTGCTGGCGGAGGACGCCAAGGCCCTGAACCGGGTGCTGACGCGCGAGACGGTCGACCTGATCGTGCTCGACCTGATGCTGCCCGGCGAAGACGGGTTGTCGATCTGCCGCCGGCTGCGTGCCGCGAGCGACGTGACGCCGATCATCATGCTGACGGCCAAGGTCGAGGATGTCGACCGCATCGTCGGCCTGGAGGTCGGTGCCGACGACTACCTGCCGAAGCCCTTCAACCCGCGCGAACTGCTGGCCCGCATCCATGCGGTGCTGCGCCGCCGCCCGGCGATGGAAGCCCCGGGCGCCCCGGCCAAGGATGCGCAGACGGTCACCTTCGGCCCGTTCGAGTTCGACCTGGCGCTGCGCCGCCTGTCGAAGGACGGCGAGCAGATCGCGCTGACCACCGGCGAGTTCTCGATGCTGAAGGCGCTGGTGCGCCATCCGCGCCAGCCGCTGTCGCGCGACAAGCTGGCCCAGCTGGCCCGCGGCCGCGAGTTCGAGCCCTTCGACCGCAGCCTGGACGTGCAGATCTCGCGCCTGCGCAAGATGATCGAGCCCGATCCGGCCCAACCGCGCTACATCCAGACCGTCTGGGGCGTCGGCTACGTCTTCGTTCCGGACGGCACCGCCTAAAGACGGATGGCCCGCAATGCCGTCGCGCTGAGCCTTTTCTGGCGCACCTTCTTCCTGCTGGCCGTGCTGCTGACCGGCGGGATCTTCGCGTGGGTGCAGACCTTCCGCGCGCTCGAGTTCGAGCCGCGCGCGGTGCAGGCCGCGCAGCAGATCGCGAGCCTCGTGAACCTGTCGCGCGCCGCGCTGCGCTATGCCGACGGCATCAACCGCGTGACGCTGGTCAAGACCATGTCCGACCAGGAAGCCGTGCGCGTGCTGCCGCGCGAGCCCGGCGACAAATGGGAGGCCTTCGAGGTCGACCGCTTCTCGCGCGCCATCGGCCAGGAGCTGCGCACCCGCCTCGGCCCCGACACCATCGTCGCGACCGCGGTCAACGGCAACGGCGGCCTGTGGGTCGGCTTCTCGATCGAGAAGGATCCCTACTGGCTGCAGGCCGACCCGACGCGCGTGCGCCCGCTGGCCGGCAGCACCTGGCTGCTGTGGGTCAGCATCGCGCTGCTCGCCACCGTGGTCGGCTCGGCCGCGATCGCGCGGCTGATCAACCAGCCGCTGCGCGACCTGTCGTTCGCCGCCAGCCGCATCCGCGACGGTGAATACGAGTCGCAGCTCGACGAGAACACGCTGACCAGCGAGATCCGCCAGGTCAACATGGGCTTCAACCGCATGGCGCGCGAACTGGCCAAGGTGGAAGAAGACCGCGCGGTGATGCTCGCCGGCATCTCGCACGACCTGCGCACCCCGCTTGCGCGGATGCGGCTCGAGGCCGAGATGAGCGTGCACGACGAAGAGGCCAAGCGCAACATGGCGCTCGACATCGACCAGCTCGACGCCATCATCGACAAGTTCATGGACTACGCCCGCCCCGGCGAGACCAAGCTGGTGCCGGTGCACGTGAGCAGCCTGGTCGAGCGCGAGATGCAGGGCTTCCGCGACCCGAGCCAGATCCGCATCAGCTCGCGCGTGGCGATCGACACCAAGGTGATGGCCGACGAGATCGAGCTCGGCCGCGTGTTCCAGAACCTGTTCGAGAACGCGCGCCGCTACGGCCGCTCCACCGATTCCGGCATCGCGCGCGTGCAGGTGAGCTATGCGCGCACCGGCCCGTGGGTGATCCTGAGCGTGCGCGACCACGGCCCCGGCGTCTCGCCCGACAAGCTGAAGCAGCTCACCACCCCGTTCTTCCGCGGTGACGCCGCGCGCACCGCCGCGACCGGCGCCGGCCTCGGCCTCGCGATCGTCGAGAAGGCGGTGCAGCGCATGGGCGGCAACTTCGAGCTGTCCAACGCCTCCGATGGCGGGCTGGTCGCGCACGTCAGGCTGAAGCGCGCGCCATGACGATGGGGGCTCCGATCGCCCGCGCCGGGGCTCGCGGGTGGCGCGTGCTGTTGGGCATCGCCATCGTCGTGCTGTTCGGCGCGCTGGTCGCGCGCGATTTCCAGGGCGCCTGGTACGAAGAGGAAGACAGCCACCGCGTCATCGTCAAGCTCGCGATCTACTGGTGTTCGTGGCTGCTGTGGCCGGTGCTGGCGCTGCTGGCGCGCGAAACCTGGCGCACCGCGCGCCGCCGCAAGCCCGCTGCCACCGCCGCCGGCCTCGTGGCGCTGGCGCTGTGCGGCTGCTTCACCTGGGCCCGCTTCATCGAGCCGAACTGGCTGCAGGTGCGCGAGACCCCGCTCGGCACGAGCTGCGGCGTGCGCGTCGCGCTGATCTCGGACCTGCACGTCGGCCTCTATGTGCGCGAGGCTGAACTGCAGCGCCTCGTCGACCGGCTGAACACGCTGCAGGTCGATGCGGTGCTGGTGGCCGGCGACTGGACCTTCGAGCCGAGCCACGACCTGCGCACCACCTTCGCGCCGCTGGCCGGCGTGCGGCATCGCATGCTGTCGGTGCTGGGCAACCACGACGAACAGCGGCCCGGCCCACCGCTCCGCGATGAGCTGCAGCAGGCGCTGGCAGCCGCGCACGTCGAGGCCATCGATGGCAAGCGCGTGCCGCTCGGCCGCTGCGAGTTGCAGGGCCTGGGCGACCGCACCGCGGGCTCGGCGCAGCGCGACCTCGACGCCTCGCGCACGCACCCCTGGACCGTCGACCGCGCGCACCGCGTGATGCTGACCCACAACCCCGACACGGTGTTCGACCTGCAGCCCGACGAGGCCGCGCTGCTGCTGGCCGGCCACACGCACGGCGGGCAGATCGACATCCCCGTCTTCACGAAACACCTGCTGGCACACGCCACCGATGGCGGTTTTCAGCAGGGCCTGTACGAACTGAAGAACGCCCGCGTCTACGTGACCCCGGGCGTCGGCATCGACAAGCTGCCGCTGCGCTTTCGCGTGCCGCCCACCATCGACGTGCTGAGCTTCTAGGCTCATCCGTCAGATCGCTCCGGCAAGACCTCGCGGCCCGCGAGGGTGTGTTGAAAAATGACACCGCCCGACATGTTCATGTCGTAGAAATGCGGCACAAGTCACAGATCGAGCAGGGGGTCAGGATGATGCAGAACTTCGCGCGCCTGTGTGCCACGCTGTGCGCCGCCGTGGGCTTGTCCGTCGCACCCGTGGCCCATGCCGTCGACTACACCTTGACCGACCTCGGCCTGCTCGGCACCGGCTGGAGCAACAGCTACGCCACCGGCATCAACGCGAGCGGACAGGTGGTCGGCTACGCCTTCAACAACGGCTACAACGGCACCTCGTTCACCGACAGCTACCAGGCCTTCGTGACCGGCGCGAACGGCCGGGGCATGACGGCGATCCCGACGCTCGGCGGCAGMTGGAGCAAGGCCACCGGCATCAACGACAGCGGCTGGGTCGTCRGCACCTCGGCCACCACCACCTCGACGCCGAGCGGCGACACCYGCGGCTTCGTCTACGAAGGCAACGGCAACGCGCCGCGCAGCCTCGGCACGCTGGCCGGGCCAAGTACTGCGAACGGAATCAGCGCCAATGGCCGCGTCGTCGGCGCCTACACGGCTCACGGAGAGACGCAGCGTGCCTACCTGACCGACGCGAACGGCGGCGCGATGCACGACATCGGCACGCTCGGCGGCGCGAACTCGACGGCATATGGCGTCAACGGCGAGGGCCGTGTGGTCGGCAGCGCGCAGTACCGTGGCAACGCCAACGCCGCGGTCCCGCGCGACCGCGCCTTCATGACCGGCTACGACGGCGACGTGATGATGCCGATCGCCGTCGCCGGCTACGACATGTCGGGCGTCGACACCAACTCGGTCGCCAACGCGATCAACAGCGAAGGGCAGGTCGTCGGCACGTCGGCCAGCTTCGTCGGCGACCGGGGGCGCGCCTTCATCGCCGGGCGGGACGGCGTCGGCCGCGTGCTGGACCTGTACGACATGGGCAGCTTCGAGATGCACGGCGCCTGGAAGTTGACGAGCCAGGGCCTTGGGCTCAACAGCATCGGCCAGGTCGCCGGCAGCTACTTCTTCACCGTCAACATGATGGACCACGCATTCATCAGCGGCGCCAACGGCCTCGGGCTGGTCGACGTCAACACGCTGAGCTTCACGAACCTCGCGGCCGGTGCCCGCGACTGGCTGTTCTTCAATGCGACCGGCATCAACGACTCGGGCCAGTTCATCACCAACGGGACCAACGGACACGCCTACCTGGTGACGCCGGTGCCCGAGCCGGCGGCGCTGCTGATGATGGCCTGCGGCCTCGGCTGGCTGGCGTGGCGCCGCCGCGCGAGCATCAACGCCTGACGCCGGGAGAACAAGCATGCGCAAGACGCTCACTCGCTTCTTCGCGGCGCTGTGCGCCGTTGCGAGCCTGGCCGGCGCGCCTGCGGTGGCGAACGCCACCTTGTACACGCTGTTCGACCTGGGGACGCTGGGGCCTCCGCCGGGGCCGGGCGAATGGCGCTGGATGCAGGCCACCGGCTTCAACAACAGCGGCCAGGCGGTGGGCTTTGAAACCCACCTCGCCCAGGCGGCGGATGGGTCGTGGAGCGAGACCGGCGAGACCGCCTGGATCAGCGGCGCGAACGGCATCGGCCTGAGCGCGCTCCCGACGCTCGGCGGTTCGTGGAACCGGGCAACCGGCATCAACGATGCAGGCTGGGTGGTCGGCACCTCGTCGACGGCTGGCGGCACCGCGCGCGCGTTCGTGGTCAGCCCGAACGGCATGTCGGCCCGCGACCTCGGCACGCTGGGCGGCACTTCCAGCAGCGCAACCGCCATCAACGCCAGCGGCCAGGTGGTGGGCACCAGCACGAACGCTGCAGGGATTCGGCGCGGCTTCATCAGCGATGCGCAGGCCGGCAACCTGCATGAACTCGGCAGCCTGTACCCCGGCGGCACCAGCACCCCGACCGCCGTCAATGCCTCCGGACAGGTCACCGGCATGAGCAATGCCTCGGCCCCGCAGGACGGCACGGACCGCACCTTCGTCACCGGGCCGAACGGGGCTGCCTTGCGTGAGATCCCCGGCCCCTACCCCGGCGACTTCAGCCGGGGCCTGGGCATCAACGACCGCGGGCAGGTGGTGGGACTGGCGGCGCCCGGCCTGCGCTTCCCCACCGGGTTCATCGCCGAGGCCGATGGCAGCAGCCGCACGCTCGAGGTGCCACTGCCTCCCGCGGGCGGCGAATTCCCGGTGTCCGTGGACGTGTGGCCGGGCGGAATCAACGCCGCGGGCCGGGTGGTCGGCCGCTATCACCAAGGCACCTACGCGGAGGGCTTGTTCGTCACCGGGCCCGACGGCAACGGCGCAACGCTGCTGGACTCCAGCTCCTTCGTCGGGCTCACCGGCCCGTTGCCGTACTGGGACTACGACGCCGCGTTGCTGATCAACGATGCCGGGCAGATCCTCGCCACGTCCGGGGACCGCCACGTCTACCTGATCTCGCCGGTGCCCGAGCCGGCCGTCGTCGGGATGATGCTGGCGGGCCTCGGCTTGCTGGCATTCCGTCAGAAGCAATGCTCCTCACGAAAGGCGAACCCATGAAGCACACCCTGAAGCACCGCCTGGGCCGCCTGCTGGCGACGCTGGGCACCTCCGGCGCCTTGCTGGCCACCGCCCCGCTCGCGCAGGCCGGCGAGTACCTGCTGACCGACCTCGGCGGCTTCGGCGGCGACTGGATCGGCATGGTCGCGACCGGCCTGAACGACAGCGGCCAGGTGGTCGGCTATGCCTATGCGCGCGGCAACAACGGCTGGTCGTCCGACGACACCTACATGGCCTTCGTGACCGGCGCCAACGGCATCGGCCTGACCAGCATCCCGACGCTGGGCGGCAGCTGGAACAAGGCGTCCGCCATCAACAACCAGGGCTGGGTCGTCGGCACCTCGTCGATCAACGCCGACAACGGCGACGCACCGGACGACACCCGCGCCTTCGTGATGCAAGGCCCCGGCGCCACGCCGCGCAGCCTCGGGTCGGCCGGCAACAGCACGGCGTCGAAGATCAATGCCGGCGGCCAGGTCACCGGCAACTTCATCAACGCCGACGGGCTGCAGCGCGGATTCGTCACCAAGCCGGGCGCCGGCGCCATCCAGCCGATCGGCACGCTGGGCGGCGCGACCTCGACGGCCAACGGCATCAATGCCGCCGGCACGGTGGCGGTCAATGCAGAGAACCGCGTGCGCGGCGACCCGACGGAGCCGGTGCGCTCGCGCGGCGCGCTGGCCGACGCGAGCAACCAGGCGCTGACCGAGGTGAAGGTTCCCGGCTACGACTACGACAACATCGACACGATCTCTGGCGTTTCAGACATCAACGACCGCGGTCAGGTGCTGAGCGGCGCCGCGAGGTTCTATGGCCCGGACGGCGGTGTCTTCCTCACCCAAGCAAACGGTGCCGTGAAGAGGATCGACCTGGAGCAGCTGGTCACGTTCCAGGGGGGTCGGGAGGAGTTCTATGCGGGGGGCAGCGCGATCAACAACCTGGGCCAGATCGCGGGCAGTTACACCTTCTCGCCCTACCTCTATTCCCATGCCTTCATCACAGGCCCGAACGGCAGCGACCCGGTCGACGTCAA
Source organism: Rhizobacter sp. P3_C12 (assembly GCF_056402735.1). Lineage (NCBI taxonomy): Bacteria > Pseudomonadati > Pseudomonadota > Betaproteobacteria > Burkholderiales > Sphaerotilaceae > Rhizobacter > Rhizobacter sp. P3_C12. Next base: position 13,348 of record NZ_JBFUGW010000055.1, on the reverse strand, counting down.
CGACCTGACGTTCGTCAATGCCGACCCGTCGTTCAACGACCTCTTCCTGTACGCGAGCGAAATCAACGACCGCGGGCAGTTCATCGTCACCACGCTCGGCAGCCGCGCGTTCCTGGTGACGCCGGTGCCGGAGCCGGCGGTGGTGCTGATGATGGTGTGCGGGCTCGCGTGGGTGTGCTGGCGGCGGCGCGGCAGCGTCCCGGATTGCCATCCGGGCTACCGATTCACGGCTTGATCAGCAGGCAGACCGCGCGCGCCTCGATCGCTTCGAGGCGGCCGACCGGGCCCATCTTCTCGGCCGTCTTGGCCTTCACGTTGACCCGGTCGACATCGAGGCCGAGCGCACCGGCCAGGCGCTGGCGCATCGTCAGGATGTGCGGCGCCATCTTCGGCTGCTGCGCAACGATGGTGCTGTCGACATTGGCGATCTCCCAGCCCTCGGCCCGCACGCGGCGCGCCGCCTCGGCGAGCAACGCGAGCGAATCGGCGCCGTGGAACTGCGGGTCGGTGTCGGGGAAATGCTTGCCGATGTCGCCGAGCGCGGCGGCACCGAACAGCGCATCGGTCAGCGCATGGCACAGCGCATCGGCATCGGAATGGCCGAGCAGCCCGTGCGTGTGCGGGATCTCGACGCCGCCCAGCACCAGCTTGCGGTCGGCCACCAGCTGGTGCGTGTCCCAGCCCTCGCCGATGCGCATCGCCGGCAGCTTGTTGCGGTTCGGATTCATCAGCGCGTCCTCAGCAGTCGTTCGGCCAACGCGAAGTCGTCCGGGTAGGTGATCTTCAGGTTCTCCAGCGCGCCGCGCACCAGCAGCGGCGAGCGGCCCTGCGCCTCGATCGCGCTCGCCTCGTCGGTGACCTGGTCGCCGGCATGCAGCAGCGCCTCGCGCAGCCGGCCGATGCGGAACATCTGCGGCGTCTGCGCCTGCCACTTGTGGCGACGCTCCAGCGTGGCTTCGCTGCGGCCCTGCACCTCGTGCTTCAGCGTGTCGGCCAGCGGCAGCGCCAGCAGGCCGCCGACCGCATCGTGCAGGCACACGTCGATCAGGCGGTCGATCCACTCGGGGCGCACCAGGCAGCGCGCGGCATCGTGCACCAGCGCCCAGTCGTCGGCGTGTGCACCGCGCGCCAGCAGCTCGGCCAGGCCGTTGGCCACCGTCTGCGCGCGGGTCTCGCCGCCGACGCGCGCGGCCCAGCCGGTGAAGGCCGGCGCGTGCGATTCGAATGCGGTGTCGGTGGGGCTCAGCACGACCAGCACGTTCGCGAGCCGCGCCACCTGCGCGAGCGCCGCGAGCGTGTGCGAGACCACGCTCGCACCGGCCAGTGCCGCGTACTGCTTCGGCCCGTTCGCCGCGGCGCGCTCGCCGACACCGGCGCACGGCACGAGGGCGAACAATCGGGAGGGGGAAGAAGTCGACATGGGGCGCGAAAAGGTGGCGAATTCTATAATCGGCACTGCCCTATCGCCCCGCCGCCACGTCGCGCGGGGCGATTTGATTTTGTCGCGCGATTGTGTCCATGCACCTTCCCAGCCTGTCTCCCGGAAAACGCTTCACGCTGCCGCGCCCGATCGGCTCGGCCGATGCCCTGCTGCTGGCGCGCTTCGCGCAGGCACGCACCGCCCAGAAGCAATTGACTGCGATCGTCAGCGCCGAGCCGGCCGACACGCAGCGGCTCGAAGGCGAACTCGCGTTCTTCGCGCCCGAGCTGCGCATCGCGGTGTTCCCCGACTGGGAGACCCTGCCCTACGACACCTTCTCGCCGCACCAGGACCTGATCTCCGAGCGGCTGGCCACGCTGTGGCGCATCCAGCGCGGCGAGGTCGACGTGGTGCTGCTGCCGGCCTCGACCGCGCTGGTGCGGCTCGCGCCGCCGAGCTTCCTCGCCGCCTACACCTTCAACTTCAAGCAGAAGGAAAAGCTCAACGAGGCGGCACTGAAGGCCCAGCTCACGCTCGCCGGCTACACCCACGTGAGCCAGGTGGTGTCGCCGGGCGAGTACGCGGTGCGCGGCGGGCTGATCGACCTGTTCCCGATGGGTTCGCTGGTGCCCTACCGCGTCGACCTGTTCGGCGACGAGGTCGACAGCATCCGCACCTTCGACCCCGACAGCCAGCGCAGCCTGTACCCGGTGCCCGAGGTGCGGCTGCTGCCGGGCCGCGAGTTCCCGATGGACGAGGACTCGCGCACCGCGTTCCGCGCCCGCTGGCGCGAGAAGATGGACGGCGACCCGACCAAGGTGCGCCTGTACAAGGACATCGGCAGCGGCATCGCGACCGCCGGCATCGAGTACTACCTGCCGCTGTTCTTCGACGGCGTCGCGACGATCTTCGACTACCTCGGCGAGCAGGCCGCGATCGCGCTGCACGGCGAGGTCGACGACGCGCTGAAGCGCTTCTGGGTCGACACCCGCGAGCGCCACCGCTTCCTGCAGCACGACAAGGAGCGGCCGATCCTGCCGCCGGAAGACATCTTCCTGYGCACCGAGGATTTCTTCGCGATCGCCAATGCGCACGCGGTGCTGTCGGTGCGCGGCAAGGAAGAGACCGACTGGGCCCGCCCGCTGCCCGACCTCAGCGTCGACCGCGGCGCACCCGAGCCGCTGAAGAAGCTGCAGCTGCACGTGGGCACCACGCCGCACCGGGTGCTGATCGTCGCCGAGAGCGAGGGCCGGCGCGAGAGCCTGCTGGAGCTGCTGCGCGACAGCCGCATCGAGCCGCCGTCGGTCGCGAGCCTCACCGAATTCGAGCAGGGCGACGAGCGCTTCGCGATCGCGGTCGCGCCGCTGGCCGAGGGCTTCTTCTGGCACGACGCCGAGCTCGGCCGCGCCATTCAGTTCATCACCGAGACCGAGCTGTTCGCGACCTCGCCCACCGGGCGGCGCAAGCGCAAGCAGGAGCAGGTCAGCGACGTCAACGCGCTGATCAAGGACCTGTCGGAGCTGAAGGTCGGCGACCCGGTGGTGCACGTGAACCACGGCATCGGCCGCTACGTCGGCCTGATGAACATCGACTTGGGCGACGGCCCGAGCGAGTTCCTGCACCTCGAATACGCCGACAAGGCCACGCTGTACGTGCCGGTCGCGCAGCTGCACCTGATCAGCCGCTACACCGGCGTCAGTGCCGAAGAGGCGCCGCTGCACCGGCTCGGCTCCGGCCAGTGGGACAAGGCCAAGCGCAAGGCCGCCGAGCAGGTGCGCGACACCGCGGCCGAGCTGCTGAACCTGTATGCCCGCCGCGCCGCGCGCGAGGGCTTCGCGTTCCGCTTCTCGCCGCACGACTACGAGGCCTTCGCGGCGAGCTTCGGCTTCGAGGAGACGCCCGACCAGAAGGCGGCGATCCACGCGGTGATCCAGGACATGGTGAGCCCGAAGCCGATGGATCGCCTCGTGTGCGGCGACGTCGGCTTCGGCAAGACCGAGGTCGCGCTGCGCGCGGCCTTCGTCGCGGTCACCGGCGGCAAGCAGGTGGCCATCCTCGCGCCGACAACGCTGCTGGCCGAGCAGCATTTCCAGAACATCTCCGACCGCTTCGGCAAGTGGCCGGTGAAGGTGGCCGAGCTGTCGCGCTTCCGCTCGCCGAAGGAAGTGAAGGCGGCGCTCGAAGGCATCGAGGACGGCACGGTCGACATCGTGATCGGCACCCACAAGCTGATCAGCCAGAGCGTCAAGTTCAAGCGCCTCGGGCTGCTGGTGATCGACGAGGAGCACCGCTTCGGCGTGCGCCACAAGGAGGCGATCAAGGCGATGCGCGCCGAGGTCGACGTGCTGACGTTGACCGCGACGCCGATCCCGCGGACCCTGGGCATGGCGCTCGAAGGCCTGCGCGACCTGAGCGTGATCGCGACCGCCCCGCAGCGCCGCCTGGCGATCAAGACCTTCGTGCGCAACGAGAGCACCGGCACCATCCGCGAGGCGATCCTGCGCGAGCTGAAGCGCGGCGGGCAGGTGTACTTCCTGCACAACGAGGTCGAGACGATCGAGAACCGGCGCGAGAAGCTGCAGGAGCTGCTGCCCGAGGCGCGCATCGCGGTCGCGCACGGCCAGATGGCCGAGCGGCAGCTGGAGCACGTGATGCGCGATTTCGTCGCGCAGCGCCACAACGTGCTGCTGTGCTCCACCATCATCGAGACCGGCATCGACGTGCCGAGCGCCAACACCATCGTGATCAGCCGCGCCGACAAGTTCGGCCTGGCGCAGCTGCACCAGCTGCGCGGGCGCGTCGGCCGCTCGCACCACCAGGCCTACGCCTACCTGCTGGTGCCCGAGGTCGAGGGGCTGACCAAGCAGGCGGCGATGCGGCTGGAGGCGATCCAGAACATGGAGGAGCTCGGCTCGGGCTTCTACCTCGCGATGCACGACCTGGAGATCCGCGGTGCCGGCGAGGTGCTGGGCGACAACCAGAGCGGCAACATGATGGAGGTCGGCTTCCAGCTCTACAACGAGATGCTGGGCGAAGCCGTGCGATCGCTGAAGGCCGGGCGCGAGCCCGACCTGCTGTCGCCGCTGTCGGCCACCACCGAGATCAACCTGCACGCGCCGGCCCTGCTGCCCGATGCCTACTGCGGCGACGTGCACACCCGCCTGAGCCTGTACAAGCGCCTGGCCACGGCCGAGAAGCCGGAGCAGATCGACACGATGCTCGAGGAGATCACCGACCGCTTCGGCAAGCTGCCGCCGCAGGGCCAGACGCTGTTCGACGTGCACCGGCTGCGCGTGCTGGCCAAGCCCTACGGCGTGATGAAGATCGATGCGGCACCGGGGCTGATGGTGATCAGCTTCCGGCCCAACCCGCCGGTGGACGCGATGCGCATCATCGAGCTGGTGCAGAAGAACCGCCACATCAAGCTGGCCGGCAACGACAAGCTGCGCATCGAACGCCAGACCCCGGAGCCGAAGGACCGCGCGCAACTGATCCGCGACGTGCTGCGTTCGCTCGGCCAACCCAAAGAGACTGCCTGACCCCATGAGCCCTGAATCCGTCCCCGGCCTCGTCATCCAGCGCTTCACGCCGCCGCTGCGGCTCGCTGACTTCAAGCTGATCGCGTTCGACATGGACTCGACGCTGATCAACATCGAATGCGTCGACGAGATCGCCGATGCGGCCGGTCGCAAGGCCGAGGTGGTGGCGATCACCGAGGCGGCGATGCGCGGCGAGATCGCCGACTACAAGGACAGCCTGCGCCGGCGCGTCACGCTGCTGAAGGGCGTGCCGGTCAGCGCGATGCAGCAGGTGCTCGATGAGCGGCTGCAGCTGAACCCCGGTGCCGCGGCGCTGGTGCAGGCTTGCCAGGCGGCGGGCATGAAGACGCTGCTGGTGTCGGGCGGCTTCACGTTCTTCACCGACCACGTGCGCGACCGCCTGAAGATCGACTTCACGCGCTCGAACGTGCTGGAGGTGGCCGGCGGCGCACTGACCGGCCGCATGGTCGACCAGCCGTGGGGCGACATCTGCGATGGCGACGAGAAGAAGCGGATGCTGCTCGCGACCTGCGCGCAGCTGGGCATCCAGCCGAGCCAGGCGATCGCGATGGGCGACGGGGCCAACGACCTGCCGATGATGGGCGCCGCCGGGCTCTCGGTGGCCTACCACGCGAAACCGGCGGTGCGGGCGCAGGCGATGGTGGCGATCAATGCGGGTGGGTTGGATCGGTTGCTGGAAGTTTTCTGAGGTCATGTCGATGAATCTCGATTTCAGCGACACGTTTCGTTGACGTGTCGCTGCCAGCGACATATCCTCGGAACATGTCGCAAGAATCGAGTTTTGAGTACACGTGGAGCGCGGACCAGCCTTTCAACGGCCTTCCGCCGCTGCCTCCCGCGATCGAGCTTGAAACCAAACCGGTCCTGAAGCAGTGCGTGCTGGCACGGTCGGCGCTGGCGGCCCTGAAGCAGGCTGCGGCGTTGATCCCGAACCAGACGATGCTGATCAACACGCTGCCGCTGCTGGAGGCGAAGGACAGCTCGGAGATCGAGAACATCGTCACCACGGCCGACCGGCTGTTCCAGTTCGCCCAGGGTGYCGATGCAGGGGCCGATCCTGCGACGAAAGAGGCTTTGCGCTATCGCACCGCGCTGTATGCCGGCTTCAAGTCGCTGGCGATACGCCCGCTGTCGACGGCGACTGYGGTCGAGATCTGTCAAACCATCAAGGCGGCCGACATCGACGTGCGCCGCGTGCCGGGGACCAAGCTGGCCCATGCGAACACCGGCGCCGTCGTCTACACGCCGCCCGATGGCGAGAGCCGACTGCGCGACCTGCTGGCCAACTGGGAGCGCTTCCTGCACGAGCAGCGCGATCTCGATCCACTGGTTCGCATGGCCGCGGGCCACTATCAGTTCGAAGCCATCCACCCGTTCAGCGACGGCAACGGCCGGACCGGTCGCGTGCTCAACATCCTGTTCCTGATCCAGGAGGACCTGCTCTCCTTGCCGATCCTCTACCTGAGCCGCTACGTCATCAGGCACAAGGCCGACTACTACCGGCTGCTGCTCGACGTGACGCGCAAGCAGGCCTGGGAGCCGTGGCTGCTGTACATGCTGCGCGCCGTCGAGGAGACCGCGACCTGGACCACCGCCAAGATCGCGGCGATCCGTGCGCTGTCGGAAGTCACGGCGGCCCATGTGCGAGCCCGGCTTCCGAAGATCTACAGCCGCGAGCTGGTCGACGTCATCTTCGAACAACCGTATTGCCGCATCGCCAACCTGATCGACAAGGATGTCGCGCAACGCCAGGCTGCGTCTCGCTACCTGAAGGCTCTCGTCAAGGTTGGCGTACTGAGAGAGATTCACGCCGGCAAGGAGCGGCTATTCATCCACCCGCGCCTGCTGCGCCTGCTGGCGGATGACACCAACCGCGTCGACCCCTACCCGGCCGCGGCGGAACTCAAGGCGCCTGCATGATGGTGCGGGTGCTGGACGTCGTACATTGACGATCCACGCCGTACCGAGTCGCGTCCGGATGGAAATTCACACACGGGTTCAAGGGGAGGATGGATGGAACTTTTCAAATTGAAGATGGTGGGGGCGATGTTGGCGTTTGGCATCGCAAGTCCCGTAGGGGCAGCCCAGGGCGAGATGGGCACCGGAATTCCGGATGGCTATTCGATCTACTCGCCCGTGGCCACGGGAGGCAGTGCCCAGATCGTCGTCTGGTCTCTCAAAGGCGCGTCGACTGCAATGCCCAGCGGCTGCAGCAACATCACGCTGACACTCCGCACCCTGGAGGCCGACACCTACAAGATGGCCCTGGCCACCATGCAGATCGCCAAGCTCACCAACCAGCCTGTCAGGTTCTATGCGCACGCCAGCCGCGATGCCGGTTGCGGTGTGGACATGATCCAGCTGTCGCCCAACTGACCTCGCAGGCGTTTCGCCTACGCGGACGGCATCACCACGATCCCGTCCGCGTCCGCATAAAGCCGATCCCCCGGCCGCACCCACACGCCCTGCACCTGCACCGGCACGTCGCGCTGCCCTTCATTGCGCTTCTCGGTCGGCAACGGCATCAGCGCCAGCGCACGGATGCCGACATCGCAGGCGGCCAGCTCCGCCACGTCGCGCACGCAGCCATCGACGACCAGGCCGGCCCAGCCGTTGCGCGCCGCGGCCGCCGCGAGGTTGCCGCCGACCAGCGCCCGCCGCAGCGAGCCGCCACCGTCGACCACCAGCACCCGGCCCTGCCCCGGCGAATCGACCGCCGCCTTCACCAGCGAGTTGTCCTCGAAGCACTTCACCGTGCTGACCAGCCCGCTGAACTTCGGCCGGCCGCCGAAGTCGCGGAACACCGGCGGCAGCACGCGGAACGCACCGTCGGTGTCGTTCTTGTGCGCATCGCACAGGTCGCAGGTGGCGAAATCGTTCGGGTGCTCGGCGCTCATGCGGTGACTTTCTTGATCGGGGGTTTCACATCTTCGCGGCGCGGCGGCAGCATCGTCTGGTGCTCGCGCGGGGTGTTCAGGATGATCGCAGTGGAAGTCTCGGTCAGCAGGCAGAACTTCGTGACGACGGCATCGAGGTGGGGCACGTCGATCACCGCGATCTCGAGCAGCCAGCTGTCCTCGCCGGTCACGTTGTAGGCGCTGACCACCTCGGGACTCTGCTGCACCAGCTTGACGACCCGCGCGTATTCGGCGCGGCCCACGCGCACCATCGCACGGATGCCGTAGCCGAGCTTGCCGAGGTCGACCGTCGCGCGGTAGCCGGTGATCACGCCGGCGGCCTCGAGCTTGCGCACCCGCTCGGTCACGGCCGGCTGGCTCAGGTGCACGCGGCGGCCGAGTTCGGCCATCGTCAGGCGCGCATCGGCCTGCAGCTCGGCGAGGATGCGCGTGTCATGGGCGTCGATGTCAAGGTTCAAGGCAAAACCTCCGAAAGTCCTTCAAACATAGCATGCGTTGCATCCGTCGACCTTGCTTCTTGCATTCCAATGACGCGCCCGCCTTCGTACGATGTCGACCTGTTTTCCGCACCGAACACGCACCATGTCCGCCTCCTCTCCGACCGCCTCGCTGCAGCCCGAACGCCACGGCCCGCAGGCGCTGATCCTGCTGTGCCTGGCCGCCACCTGGCTGGTCTGGGGCTCCACCTACCTCGCGATCAAGTTCGCGCTGGTCAGCTTCCCGCCCTTCCTGCAGATGGGCTCGCGCTTCCTGTTCGCCGGCGTGCTGCTGATGGCGTGGATGCGCTGGCGCGGCGCGCCATGGCCCAACCTCGTGCAGTGGCGCAATGCGCTGGTGGTCGGCGCGCTGATGCTGGGCGGCGGCATGGGTGGCACCGCGTATTCGGAGCAAACCGTAGGCTCGGGCCTGGTGGTCGCGTTCATCGCGGTGGTGCCGCTGATGATCGCCGGGCTGAACCTGCTGTGGCGCGTGGTGCCCAGCCGCCTCGAGCTGCTGGGCATCGCGGTCGGGCTGGCCGGCGTGCTGATGCTGACCCAGGGCGCCGGCTTCCAGGCCTCGCCGGTCGGGCTGTTCGCGATTGCGACGGCCTGCCTCACCTGGTCGGTCGGCAGCGTGCTCAGCCAGCGCAGCCTGCCGCTGGCCCCGGGCGCGACCGGCTTCGCCAGCGAGATGATCTGCGGCGGCGTGGTGCTGCTGCTGCTGGCCGCCGTCACCGGCGAGCAGATGCAGTGGCCGCCGGAACCGAAGGCGGTAGGCGCCTGGTTCTACCTGGTGGTGTTCGGCTCGCTGATCGCGTTCAACGCCTACATGGTGCTGCTGTCGAAGGCCAGCGCGGGGCTGGCGTCGAGCTACACCTTCGTGAACCCGGTGATCGCGATGCTGCTGGGCGTCGCGGTGGCCGGCGAGACCGTCACGCACTACGAATGGGCCGCTGCCGGTGTGGTGCTCGCGGGCGTCGTGCTGCTGCTCTGGAAGAAGAGCCGCTAGCCGACCGGCTTCTCCATGATCACCAGGTGAAGGCCGCGATATTGCGGCGGCAGCCGGTCGCTCGTCGACGTGATGCGCTCGCCCACCCGCCTGAACCCGAACCGGCCGTAGTGCAGGATCAGCCCGGTGCTCTGCGCCCAGGTGTCCAGCCGCAGCACCCGAAGGCCCAGGCGGTGCATCTCCTGCTCGCACCAGTCCAGCATGTGCGCGAACAGCTGCCGGCCCTTCCACGCCTGCCCGACGATGATCCGGTTGATGTAGCGGGCCGATTCCGGCGCCAGCCCCTGCCACATCTCGCGGTCCATCAGCGAGGGTGGGCAGAAGCTGAAGATGCCGGCCACCTGGCCCTCCAGCACCAGCGCGTACTGGCAGCGCTCGGCGATGTCGTTCTCGACGACGGCGAGGTCCAGGTCCTGCCAGGATGGGTGCCCGCCTTCGCGTTGGAAGGCGATCGCTTCGCGATAGAGTGCCTCGATGGTGGGAATGTCCTCGACACTGGCGGGTCGGATGTGCATGACGCTGCGGCATGAGCTGGGGAGCCGCCACTGTGACGAGGCATGCCGCCGCCGTCTTGTACCGTTGTAAATCGCAAGGGACCGTTCGGATGCAGGCAGACGCGCCGGCAGCTTCAGACTGGGTGCAGTACCGGCCGGCCGGCGCCGCGGGCGTGACGCTGATGCGGGCACATTTCACCGAGCACGCGTTCGAACGGCACAGCCATCCGGAGTACGGCATCGGCCTGACCGGCAGCGGCGTGCAGACCTTCAACTGCCGGGGCACGACCCAGACCAGCGTGCCCGGCGACGTCATCCTGCTGAACCCCGACCAGGCCCACGACGGCCTGCCCGGCCAGGCCGGCGGCTATGGCTATTGCATGCTGTACGTCGAGGCAGACGTGCTGCCTGGCATGCTGCAGCGCGCCGCCGGGATCCAGGGCAGCCGTCATTTCCGCGCACCGGTGGTCCACGATCCCCAGGCGGCCGCCACGCTGCAGCGCGCCATCCTCGCGACAGGCCAGCCGCAGGAATCGATGCGGGGCGAAGTGCTGCTGATGGAGGCTTTCGTGCAACTCCTGCTGCGGCATGGCGAATCGCCGAAAACCGTGACGCCGCCGGTGCACGCAGGGCTGAAGCGGCTCCAGCGCGTGCGGGACCACATCCGGGCGAACGCCGACCGGGACCTGTCGATCGGCGAACTCGCCCGCGAGGCCGGCGTGTCGCGGGTCTACCTGAGCCGCGCCTTCGCCCGGCACTTCGGCGTGCCGCCGCACCTCTACCTGAACGCGGTACGGATCGCGAAAGCGCGCACGCTGCTGTTGCAAGGCGGGGCGCTGGCCGAGGTGGCCGCTGCCGTGGGCTTTGCAGACCAGAGCCACTTCACGCGGCGGTTCAAGGGTGCGACCGGCTTGTCGCCCGGCGCGTGGCTCAGGCAGATGCGGCCGGCGTAGTGTCAACAGGCTTGGTCTTGCCGATCAGCGCCGCCACAGCGTGAAGCGCTTCAGCTCGCGCGTGCTGACGGCGTTCAGCAGCTGTGCCTGGTCGAGCGGCCCGAGGTTCTGGGCCATCGCATCGAGCAGCTTGGTCGGCACCGCCTGCGCGTTCGAGACGACCAGCGCCTCGGTGTCGCTGTCGCGCTGCGTCATCAGCACGAAGAACAGGTCTTCGCCGAGCGGGCCGTCTTCGGTCGTCAGCACGTCGACCTGCCGGATATCGGACCAGGCCAGGCGGCGCGTCGACGGCTCCTGCGGGTCGTCGGGCAGGCCGCTGCGGTGCACCAGGCCCCACGGGCTCACGTCGAGCGTGTCATAGCCCGGCATCGCCACCTGCCGGCGCTGCGAGCGCAGCAGTGGCGGCAGCAGGCTCAAGGCCAGCAGCAGCGCCCCCGGCCACCAGCGCGCCTGCCCGGCCCAGGCCGCGGCCAGCCACACCAGCGAGACCGCGAGGCAGGCCCGCCACACCCAGCGCTCTGCCGGCGTCGGGGCCGGCAGGGGATTGACGGGAAGCACTTTGTTCATTGGCAGCAATATATCGTCGGTATGACAACGGCGGTATGACATTGTCTTGAACAAGTCATCCGACAAATCCCTTCGCCCACCCTCGCGATCGGGTTTTCAGGCCTGGCCCAGGCGCCGCCGGGCCGCCTCGCGGATCGCCTGCAGGCTGCTGCGGCTGGTGCTGACGTCGGCGTCGAGTTTCAGGTGCAGCAGCGTCGGCCGGCCGCTCTCCAGCGCAGCGGCGAATGCCGGCCCGAAACCCGCCGTGTCCGAGACACGCGCCGAGCGCCAGCCGAAGGCCTCGGCCAGCGCCGCGAAATCCGGGTTGAACAGGTCGCTGCCGCTGACGCGCCCGGGGTACTCGCGCTCCTGGTGCATGCGGATGGTCCCGTAGGTGCCGTTGTCGACGACGACGCTGATCAGCCGCTTCGCGCCGTAGCCGGTGGCGGTCGCCAGCTCCTGGCCGGTCATCAGGAAGTCGCCGTCGCCGGCGATGTTGACGACGGTGCGCTCGGGGTACAGCAGCGCGGCGGCCACCGCGGCCGGCACGCCGTAGCCCATCGCGCCGGAGGTCGGCGCGAGCTGCGTGCGGCCGGCGTGCTGCATGCCGTGGTAGCGGCAGAAGCGGTGCAGCCAGCCGCTGTAGTTGCCGGCGCCGTTGGTATAGACCGTGTCGGCCGGCGCGAGGCGCTGGATGGTCTTGATGACCTCGGCCATGTCGAGCGGCTGCACCGCGGCGGCGACGTGGTTGGCCTCGTAGTCGGCATGCGCCGCGGCCGTCCACTCGCCCCAGGCCGGTTTGGTCGGCGCGGCCAGCGCTTCGAGCGCCTTCGCGGCAGCGGCCATCGACGACTGCAGCAGCAGGTCGGCGGCATAGACGCGGCCGAGCTCCTCCGGCCCCGCATGGATGTGCACCAGCTTCTGCAGCGGCCGCGGCGCCTTCAGCAGCGTGTAGCCGCCGGTCGTCATCTCGCCCAGCCGCGCGCCGACGGCGATCACCAGGTCGGCCTCGCCGATGCGCCGCGCGAGCGCCGGGTTGATGCCGATGCCGACGTCGCCGGCGTAGTTGGCATGCCGGTTGTCGAACAGGTCCTGGAAGCGGAACGCGCAGCCGACCGGCAGGTTCCAGTTCTCGGCGAAGCGCTGCAGCGCGGCACAGGCCGCCGCGTCCCAGCCGCTGCCGCCGGCGATCACGAACGGCCGCTCGGCGGCCATCAGCAGCGCGCGCAGGTCGCGCAGGCCGCCCGGCGCGGGCCAGGCATGGGCCGGCTCGGCGCGCGGCAGCACCGGCGCGCTGGTGGCCTGGGTCAGCATGTCTTCCGGCAGCACCAGCACGACCGGCCCGGGCCGCCCCTGCAGCGCGGTGTGGAAGGCGCGCGAGATGTATTCGGGCAGCCGCGCCGGGTCGAGCACCTCGCCGACCCACTTCGCGAAACCGAGCGTGCCGGGGCCGAACACCTGCCGGTAGTCGAGCTCCTGGAAGGCCTCGCGGTCGCGCTGGTCGCTGGCCACCTGGCCGATGAACAGCACCATCGGCGTGCTGTCCTGGAAGGCGGTGTGCAGCCCGATGCTGGCATTGGTGGCACCCGGGCCGCGCGTCACGAAGCACACGCCCGGGCGGCCGGTCAGCTTGCCCTGCGCCTCGGCCATGAAGGCGGCGCCGCCCTCCTGCCGGCAGGCGATGAAGCGGATGCTGTCGCGGTGCTCGTGGAAGCCGTCGAGCACGGCCAGGTAGCTCTCGCCGGGGACACCGAAGACGGTGTCGATGCCCTGGGCGATCAGGGCTTCGACCAGCACGTGGCCGGCGAGGCGTTGCGAACGTTGCGGGCGGGGCGGGGAAGACGCGGATTCAGTCATGTCGGCGCGGCGCAGGAAGCTGGACGGAAGCGCCCAGTGTGCCTCGTGCGCTGACGATTCGCGGCAACCTGGAACCGGATGTGTCCGCGGCAACCTGGAACCGGATGTGTCC